>JBCCDZ010000079.1:0-10801 GCA_039030525.1 Pseudomonadota bacterium
ATTTGGCCCGCCTCCAATTGCAGTCTTAACTCTACTCGTATCGGCTTGGTTTGTAACGTCAATTCTCGCTTTTTTTCGCGGTTCAGCCCGATCTCGTCCTGCCAGTTTTCTAGGCATAACGGGTTTTGGTCTGCCTGCCTTTACAGCTTTCGTTACAGGAGCCGCCGCACTGCCACTGGGTTTCGAATACAGCCGTTTGACCGCCTCGACCAATACAACACCGCCTAATCCGGGCAAAGCGAACTCGCCTGCGCGCTCCCAGGAATTGGCAGCGCCCGTGATGATTCGCCAGTCCAATGGCGGCAGATGCACCGCGGTTGTCGATGCTGTGACCTGAAATAAGCTATCATTCAGAAAGCGGACCATCTGGCGCCGGGTCCACGGTCGGCCATGACCGAAGGGCTTGCTATCGACGAGCGACCACATGCTCCGACGATTGGTAACCGCGACGACGATCCGGCCTTCTGGCGCCAACACACGCCACGCTTCGCGTAAAAGCTGTCTGGGACTGTCCGCCTCTTCCAGCGCATGCAGCAGAAACACCCGGTCGAACAGGCCTTCTGGCAATGGTAGACGCTGCTCCGGCGCCAGACACAGTGTCTGCCCGCGCTTTGTTGCTAAACGGACTTCGCCAATTTCTTCCGGAATCACACCAATGCAACTCGCGGCCTGATCCTGCCACAGCGGCAAAAGGGGACTGGGATAACCAATCCCAAGCACGCGCTGCCCGTCACAGTCGCCCCAAAGCGAGATCATCCGCTCAGACATAAGTCGCGTCGCAGATTGCCCTAGGCGAGACTGATAAAAAGCATCAAGGGTTGCCGCGGGCTGGCGCATATGGCTCTATTCTTTCAATCATAAACTGCCCCAAAGAGATGGGATCATGCTGACCATACATCAATTCCCCTGCTTGAATGATAATTATGGCTATTTAGCCCACGACCCGGCATCCGGCGAAACGGCGGCGATCGATACGCCTGATGCGGACAAGTATATGGCCGAAGCGGCCGCGAAGGGTTGGACCATTACCGCGATCTGGAACACCCATTGGCATCCTGACCATGCTGGCGGTAACCTGAAGATCAAAGCCGCCACGGGCTGCACCATTATCGGGCCCGAGGGCGAGGCTGAAAAGATTCCTGGCATCGACCAGTCTGTCGCGGGTGGCGATACAGTCACGCTCGGCGCGATGCAGGCAAAAATTCTCGATGTTCCCGGGCACACGCTCGGGCATATCGCGTTTCATATCGCCGCGGCGAAAACCGCCTTTGTCGGCGATGCAGTCTTTGCCTTGGGCTGCGGCCGGGTGTTTGAAGGCGACATGCCGATGATGTGGGACTCTATGCGCGCGATCAAAGCGATGCCGCCTGAAACGACGCTCTATTGCGCCCATGAATACACGCAAGCCAATGCCCGCTTCGCTGAGACGATCGAAACGGATAATGCCGCCTTAATGACCTATATCGCTGAAATTGATGCGAAAAGAGCCAAAGGTGAACGAACGGTTCCGATGTCCTTGTCGCGCGAACTGGAAACCAATCCATTCTTGCGTGCAGATATCCCAGAATTGCAAGCCGCTATGGGTCACCCGGGCGATGCCGCGGCAACCTTTGGCGAGATTCGCGGACGCAAGGACCGATTCTAGTGGTCGCGCGGGCGGGCGATCTCGGCGCTAATGAGATTATTCGCTTACTGAACATGCAACCGCATCCGGAAGGTGGATATTATGCCGAGACCTATCGGACTGAGGGCGAAACCCGCGCCGCTTCAACCGCGATTTACTATTTGCTGCAGGCCGATCAGGTCTCTGCCTGGCACCGCGTAGATGCTGACGAACACTGGCTGTGGCATGCTGGCGGCCCTTTGGCGCTGACCCTGTCGTCGCCCGAGGGCAAAGGCGCGACAGCGCATACGCTAGGGCCGGACCTTCGTGCAGGGCAGCGCCCGCAATGGACGGTCCCCGCGCAGCATTGGCAGACGGCAGAGAGTCTCGGCGCCTGGACGTTGGTCTCCTGTGTGGTCGCGCCCGGTTTTGAGTTTTCAGGCTTCGAATTGGCGCCTGATGATTGGCGTCCGGAAGTTTGAGAAAGGGCCAGACTTCGAGCCCGCCAATTAGTTTTGATCCGGATGCAGAGATTGCCCAAGAATATGATCGCTGTTTCCGATGACATGCTGACTGATCCCGACAATTAGCGGGTCTGGCGCGCGCACCACATGCTTGTCCTTGTCGGGATAGTCGAGCGACCCCAAAAAGTGCTGCATACAATTGATTCGCGCTCTTTTCTTGTCCGAGGATTTGATGATTGTCCAAGGCGCGTCTGCCGTATCGGTATAGAAGAACATCGACTCTTTCGCTTCGGTGTAATCATCCCAGCGCGCCAGTGAGGCTCGATCGATTGGCGACAGTTTCCAGTGCTTTAGCGGATCATGCTCGCGCGCTTGAAAGCGCCGCGCTTGCTCATCCTGCGTCACCGAAAACCAGTATTTGAATAGTTTGATGCCGGACCGCGTCAGCATGCGTTCTAAATCTGGGACTTGGCGCATAAATTCCAGATATTCGTTCGCTCGGCAGAACCCCATGACGCGCTCAACGCCAGCCCGATTGTACCAGGACCGGTCAAAGAAAACGATCTCACCCTCGGTCGGCAAATGGCGAATATAGCGTTGAAAATACCATTGGCCGCGTTCGGTTTCGGTCGGTTTTTCCAGCGCGATTACGCGTGCGCCCCGAGGGTTCAAGTGCTCCGTGAATCGCTTGATGGTGCCGCCCTTCCCCGCGGCATCACGCCCTTCGAACAGCACAACAATTTTCTGCCCCGTTTCCTTCACCCAATGCTGAACTTTCAGCAATTCGACCTGGAGCTCCGCTTTGTGACGCTCATACGTCTTGCGGCGCATTTTGTTTTTGTACGGGTATTCGCCATTCTCAAATAATTCTCGAATTCGGTCTGGGTCGTGCCGCTGTTGACCAATGGAGGGCGGTAATGATGAGGCTAATTCCGCTTTGATCCCATCCGGGGCGTGCCCATTCTTCATTACGTTTTCTGTCATAACACACCTCCCCTGGATCTTTACCGACCCCTCAGAATAACGTCACCAAGCACCTATAAACATATGGGATTACCCTTATGATGCGGTACGAAACTCTGATTTCAGCTGACCGATCTTGCCATTTCCGCCGCCGCTGGCCACAGTCTTTGCAAAAGACGCAATGGGAGGCGGCTAAAATGATCAAGCGAATTGGATTAGGCGCAGGCGGGATTTTGATCCTGCTTATTGGCGTCGTTCTGGTGCGAACCTTCAATTATGGCGGCGCACCACAAGGCGTCCAGGACATCACTCTGCCCGAAACACCTGAATTCAGTGCCGAAGTTGCGGCCGAGCATCTCAGTGAAGCCATCCAATTCCGGACCATCACCGTCGCGCCTGGCGACCCGCGTGTCGGGCAAGAAGGGCCGTGGCTTGAGCTGCAAGCCTGGATGGCCGAGACATATCCCGCCTTTCACGCTGCTGCGAGCAAGGAAACCATTCCAGGCGGCTATAGTCTGCTCTTCACCTGGCAAGGCAGCGATGCCGCGTTGGATCCGCTCCTGCTGATGGCGCACCAGGATGTTGTGCCGGTCAATATTGGCACAGAAAGCGATTGGGATGCGCCGCCCTTCTCTGGCGCGATTCAGGACGGCTATGTCTATGGCCGCGGCGCGATTGATGACAAAGGCTCGATGGTGGGATTGCTAGAAGCGCTCGACGCCCTGGCCCGCCAAGGCTTCCAACCTAAGCGGACGGTGTTGCTGATGCTCGGCCATGATGAGGAAGTTTCGGGGTCGGGTGCCAGCTCTGGCGTCGAGCTGCTCAAATCGCGTGGTGTATCGCCGATCATGGCCTTGGATGAAGGCTTTATGGCGGTGGAGAATAATCCGCTGACCGGTGGCACGGTGGCGTTCATCGGCGTCGCTGAGAAAGGCTATGTGACTTACACACTTACTGTCACGGCTGCGGGCGGGCATTCCTCCACGCCTCCGCGCAATAGCGCTACGGTGCGCCTGTCTCGAGCATTGATTGCGCTCGACGAAAATCAGATGTCAGCCGATATGGACTATCCGCTCGTTTCCGGTCTGTTTAAAGCGACAGGACGGAACATGCCCTTCGTTCAACGCATGGCGTTTGCCAATCAATGGCTCTTTGGCGGCTACCTGAAAGGCGTGTTGAGCGCAGAACCAGCGGCCAATGCGATGATCCGCACGACCACAGCACCGACCATGCTGACCGGCTCGGCGAAAGAGAATGTATTGGCCCAGCGCGCCACTGCGATCATCAATTTCCGCATTCACCCGAAAGATACAGAAGATAGCATTCTCGCGCATATCAAAAACGTGACCAAGGATATTGAAGGTCTTGAGGTGACGGTCGGGCGCAGCGGCATTCGCGGCACGGGCGCATCTCCGGTTAGCCCGATGGACAATCTTGCTTTTGGCGTGCTGTACGCTGTCGCGGCTGATTCCAGCCAGGCGCCGGTTGCGCCGGGCCTTGTGCTGGGCGCGACCGATGGGCGCTATGCCACTGCGATTACAGACAGCGTCTATCGATTCATGCCGGCGGTTATGTCGCCGGAAGACCTGACGGGATTTCACGGCACGAACGAACGCATCACGGTGGAGAATATGGGCCGCCTATCCAAAGGCTATGCGCAGATCATTCTCGCGATGGATGCGAATGCAGAGTGAGGCCTAAAGAGCCGCGATCACCGCGTCGCCCATCTCTTGCGTTGACATGGAGCCACCAATATCGCCGGTGCGCGCACCCGCTTCGAGGGCCTTGCCGACGGCGGTGAACAGCTTGTCAGCAGCCTCTGCGCGACCAAGCGACCAGCGCAGCGCCATTTCGAGAGACAGGATAGCGGCGCATGGATTGGCTTTGCCCTGTCCGGCAATGTCAGGCGCGGACCCGTGCACCGGTTCGTACAAGCCCGGCTTGCCGTCATAGCTGAGGGAAGCACTTGGCAACATGCCGATAGAGCCCGTCAGCATGGCCGCCGCGTCCGACAAAATATCCCCAAACAGATTGCCAGCAAGAATGACATCAAACTGTTTCGGATCGCGCACCAGTTCCATCGCGCAGGCATCCGCCAGAATATGGCGCAGCGTGACGCCTTCGCCTTCGGTTGCATGAAGCTCTGTCACTGTCTCACGCCAGAATAGGCCGCTTTCCATGACATTTGATTTTTCCGTCGACGCCACTTCGCCGCGGCGCCCGCGAGCAATATCAAACGCCACGCGCGAAACGCGATCAATCTCGCCTTTCGTGTAGCGCGAGGTCTCATAACCAAAACTCTTATCGCCAATGCCGCGCTCAAACCCGCGTGGTTCACCGAAATAGACGCCTGAGGTGAGCTCCCGGACGATCATGATGTCGAGCCCATCAACCACTTCGCGCTTCAGGCTGGAAGCATCGACCAGGGCTGGAAAGCAAAAAGCCGGCCGCAAATTGGCAAAGGTATCCATGCCTTTGCGCAATTGTAGCAGACCCATTTCCGGGCGCAGATGTCGATCAACACCGGTCCATTTCGGGCCACCCACGGCACCGAGCAGAACGGCATCGCTCGATTTGGCTTTAACCAGCGCGTTGACGGTGAGGGGTTCGCCATGCGCATCAATCGAGGCGCCGCCGACCAGGTCTTCGTCAAAGCTCAGATCAGGCGCCAGAATTTCGGCGACCCGCCGGGCTTGTTCGGTCACTTCCGGTCCGATCCCGTCACCGGGTAATAAGAGCAAGGTCTGGCTCATGACATCCTCTACAGCGCAAATTCAGTTTCGCGCCATAGATCAGGTTGCAACCGACAAGTCTACTGCGACTTAAAGGGGCATCGGCTCCGGCTCAGCCTCATACATCCGCACTTGCAGATCCTGCGGTCCGACTTCGGCCAGCGCGGCGCGGAATACGGTCATATGCGGTTCCGCGAAATGGCTGACCAAAGCGGCTTTGTCTTTCCAACGCTCGATGATGCGCAAGAGGTTCGGGTCGAGCAGATCGCGGCTATAGGCATATTCGATACAACCGGTCTCTTGGCGACTGGCTTTGATCATCGCTTCCATCGCGTCCGCCGCCTGCTGCCAGGCGCCATCCGGAATACGGGCGCTGCCTTCAACAATAATCATTCAATCACCTTGATATCGAGCACCAGCGTTTCAGCCACATCTTCGGGGGACCGCTCATATGAGAGCTTCAATTTTGACTTTCCGGTCGCCAGCGCCTCGAAGACAAACATCTGATGGCCACCACTTCCGACCACGCCCTCTGGCGCGGCATCGGCAAAATAATCCTCGCTCAATTGGTCGAGCTTGGATGCATCAATGTCTTTCAGATACCAATAATAACCGGTCGTCGGATTGCTATCGAGCTTAAGTTGAAGCTTGCCTTGCGGCCGCAACGTGATGTCAGTCCCGCTCGCAGGATCGGTAAAGGTCTGGACCGGGGCGGCGCCTTCCAGGCCGCGCACCTCAGGCTTGGTGTTCATGACATCCGGGATACAGGCGGTAAGGAAAGCGGCTCCAAAAAAGACTACAGTCAGATATTTCATCAGGCCGTCTCCAGCCATGGCGTGGCGAGTTTGCGTTGGGTTTCATAGGCGCTGATCGCGTCCTCAGCCTGTAGGCTAAGCGCAATATCATCAAGGCCTTTCAGCAATTTTTCGCGGCGACCTTCATCAAAGTCGAAGTTGTGCTCAGCACCGTCCGGCGTGGTTACGGTCCGGGTTTCCAGGTCAATCTCAAAGACGCTATTGCTGCCGCCCGCTTGCGCCGCCAGGGCCTCGCAGACCTCCACTGGAAGCGCGATGGCGAGAATGCCATTCTTGCCGCAATTATTGTAGAAGATGTCCGCGAAGCTCGGCGCGATGACACAGGTAATGCCTTGGTCAAGCAAGGCCCATGGCGCATGTTCGCGCGATGACCCACAACCGAAATTCTCACCCGCAATCAGCACGCCTGCATTCTGGTAATGCGGCTTGTTGAGAACAAAGTCCGGGTTCGGTGATCCGTCCGCCAGCGTCTTCAATTCATGGAACAAGCCTTCAGACAGCCCGTCACGTTCGGTCGTCTTCAGGAACTGTTTCGGGATTATCATATCCGTATCGACATTCACCATCAGCTTGCCCTTGTCCAAAAGGGGCGCGGCGGTGGAACGGAGTTGGGTAAACGCTTTCATGATCAGCCTTTTAGCGCGGCGCGTGCGCAATGAACAGGGTCGGGACGCCCTGCACGCCATTGCGAACGGTAAAGACCTCCGAGCCAGGCTTACGTCCGGTGCGGATTTCGCTAACATCAAGACCGGCGTTTTCGATCCGCGCGCGCGCGGCCGCGAGATCGTCGGTCTCCCAGGTCAGGCCCCATATGAAGTCATTTGCAGCCGGGTCATGATCTTCGCCAAGCCGGTGAATAACCTCGAGAGTCAGCCCACCAAGTCGGAAAAACAGAAACCGCGTCTTCCATTGTTCCGCGGTGCGATCCAGAGCGAAACGCAAGCCAAGCCGCGCGCCATAAGTGGCAACAGCGCGCTCGGGATTGGGTGTGTTGATGACCAGATGATCCAGGGATGTCGCGGCGCCGGGCGCCGCATTTGCGACGGGTAACGGCGCGTCCGGCTGGAGGATAAAGGTTTTCACGCCCGCCATCTTGTCATCTGGAATGCGAAACCGTTTCCAGCTTCGTGTTGCCCCAGTGTTCAGATCCGAACTGGTCGTCTCAGATACTTCGCTCGGCGCCAGGCCGCGGCGGGTGATGATATGATGATCGCCGCCAATATCATCGCTGCGATAGATCAATGAAGTGAGCTGCGCCCCATCCTTTGTCATCGCGCGTAATTTGTCTGCCCCTTCGCCATCACCGGCGGGGCCCATCAATTCCAGCGCTGTATTGCCGAGCGCGAACACAGCTGTGCCTACGCCATCACTGGTGGCGCGCCAGGCCGGATCGGTGCCGAGCAGAATTGTATAACCTGCGACCGCCTGATCGAGGTCAGGACAGACGAGAACGAAATGATCGAGCGCTGTAATCATGCTCTGAAACTCTCCAATTTCCGCTTCTGTTTGCCAGCAGCGTCGAAATTCTTGGGAGACAACCAGGCTTCAAACGCGTTCTCGAGGCGCGGCCAGTCTTCGTCTGTCATCGCGTACCAGGCGGTGTCGCGATTCTTGCCTTTGATGACCATGTCATTCCGAAACACGCCTTCGAATGCGAAGCCAAATCGGCGCGCGGCCCGGTGTGATGCGGCATTGTCATTGTGGCACTTCCACTCATACCGACGATAGCCCAGCTCATCGATTAAGTGGGCCGCCATCAAATACATCGCTTCGCTCGCCTCAGGCGTCCGTTTCAGCGCTTCGCCAAACGCAACGCAGCCAATTTCTGCGCTGCCATGATCTTCGCGAATGCGCATAAAACTTGCCATGCCCAGAACGCTGCCATCATTGCCCTTACGGATGACAAGCGTTTCCCAGCCATGATCTGCGCCGACATGAGCAAAAATCTCTTCGAACGAGTCGCGTGACGCGAACGGCCCGAGCGGCATGAAGTCCCAAATATGTTTCACCGCGGGCGACGCAATGGCCGCGTACAAGCCATCGCCATGCGCGGTCCAGTCTAAGGGTTCGAGCACCACGCGCGCACCTGTCAGCGGCCATTGTCCCGGCCGCTCGCGACGGGTCCAGTTGCGCAGGCTCACCCCCCGATCCCTCCGGTGATTGCCGCGCGTGCGGCGAGATACGGACTCATCAGATGCGTGCGGCCACCGCGGCCCTGACGGCCTTCAAAATTACGGTTCGAAGTCGACGCGCAACGCTCGCCGGGTGACAGGATATCCGGGTTCATGCCGAGGCACATGGAACAGCCGGGCTCGCGCCATTCAAAGCCAGCCGTTTCGAACACTGTGTCGAGCCCTTCAGCCTCCGCTTGAGCACGCACCAGACCTGAGCCGGGACAATCATCGCGCGCACGCCATCTGCAACCGATCCCGTCCGGGCGACATCCGCCGCGGCCCGCAAGTCTTCGATCCGCGAATTCGTGCAAGAGCCAATGAAGACGCGCTGCACCGGCGTGCCGGCCAGTTTCGCACCGGCGTCCAGGCCCATATATTCCAGCGCCCGTGTCGCCGCAGCTTGTTTCACAGGATCGCTCATCTCAGCCGGGTCCGGAACGGATCCGGAGAGCGGAATAGCCTGTTCCGGGCTGGTGCCCCACGTCACAGTCGGCTCGATCTCTGCCGCGTTGATATGGATCACCCCATCCCAAGCCGCGTCCTCATCGGAATAAAGCGTTTGCCAATGACGTTCTGCAATTTCCCAGGCGCCGCCTTTCGGGCTCGCGGGGCGGCCCGTCATATAATCAAACGTGGTCGCATCCGGCGCGATCAGGCCGGCGCGAGCGCCACCCTCAATCGACAGATTGCACAGCGTCATTCGACCTTCCATAGACAGGACCCGGATCGCTTCGCCGCGATACTCCATGACACTGCCAGTGCCGCCCGCCGTACCAATCTTGGCGATCAGATGCAGCGCCAGGTCCTTGGCGGTGACGCCATCTGGCAGCGTGCCGGACACGTCGACAGCCATGTTTTTCATTTTGCGCGCGCGCAGCGTTTGCGTCGCGAGGACATGCTCAACTTCAGACGTGCCGATGCCATGTGCCAGTGCACCGAACGCCCCATGAGTCGAGGTATGACTGTCGCCGCAAACAATCGTCATGCCGGGCTGAGTGCGGCCTTGTTCAGGGCCGACAACATGGACAATGCCATTATTGATGTCGCCCATAGGGAAGAACTCGATGCCATATTCTGCGACATTCCTGCTCAGCGCAGCGAGCTGGTTACGGGCCGCATCATCGCGCACACCCTCCAGGCCGAGCCGTTGATTCTCAGTCGGCGTATTATGGTCCGCGACCGCCAGCGTCAGGTCTGGCCGACGCACGCTACGGCCCGCCGTTTTCAGTCCAGCAAAGGCCTGCGGTGTGGTCACTTCGTGAATGAGGTGGAGATCGATAAATAGGAGTGCCTCGCCCGTGTCTGCATCTTCATGCACAACATGTTGGTTCCAGATTTTATCATACAGGGTTTGACCGGCCATCTCGTTTCACCTTTCCAGCCGCGTGTATCAGCACGGGCCGGACCATTCTGCAAGCAGCGAAGCGCAACAAAAAGGCGCTGAGGAAACCCTCAGCGCCTTCTCGTAGCAACCGGCTCTTAAAAAGAGCCTGGAGAGACGACCTGGCAGGCTTCACTACCAGGTCGATAAGGTGGGCGTGAGCGCCGAAGCGCTCAGACCCGATTAGTTACAATCGCAAGACGCGCCAATGTTGAGCACAACCAGGCTGGCTCGGACTGTTTCGTAACGGGTTGGATTGGTCACGGTTTCAGTCTTGGCGTTCATTTTACGAACCTCAATCGGCTGAATGATTGTACGTACGACTGGCTGGTAGATATCGCGCTGAGTGACCGCTTCGAAGTAAGTTTCAGAACGCTCTTCCTGATACTCTTCTTGGAGTTGTGGGATGTAATTCACAACTGTGTCCGGCACAGACACGCGCTCGGTGCGGCGGGTCAGTGTTTCGGTTTCATAGCGCGTGTCACGCGTGATCGCTTCCGTGCGACCTTGCAGCACTTCATTCACAACCGGTTGGATCGTGGTGACGACGACCGGCTGAACGACGTTGCGCGTGACATTGTCGATATAGACATCTTCAACTTCGAGAATGGTGCGCTCGCTGACTTGCGGCGTAATGTTCTCAATCACGCGTGGCGCATCTTCCGTTTC
>JBCCDZ010000080.1:0-10672 GCA_039030525.1 Pseudomonadota bacterium
CCGCCCGGCTTGCCCGGAGAATGGCCTGATTGTGCGTGTCGTTCACTTGTCGCTCGATCCTTATGTCGGTTCGCGGCTGCGCGGGCGACACATGGGTGAACCAGCACCTGAGCCGATGAAAGGTGCGATCCCCGGCGCGATCGTGGGGCAGGTCGTTGAAAGCCGCGCGCCCGGGTTCAGCGAAGGCGACTGGGTCCAGGCCATGGAAGGCGGGTGGCAGGACTACGTTGCCCTGGCCGCCTGCGGCGTCCGGAAAATCGTTCCGAACATGGCGCCGCTTGCAGCGCATGCCGGTGTGCTCGGCATGCCAGGGCTCACGGCCTGGTCCGGGATAACGCAACTCGCTAAAGTGGGATCCGGCGATACCGTTCTGGTGGATGCCGCCGCGGGTCCCGTCGGCGGCACCGTCGGACAGATCGCTCGGATCAAAGGTGCCGACCGGGTGGTTGGGATCGCCGGCGGGCCAGAGAAATGTGCTCTGGTGACAGATACTTACGGGTTCGATGCCTGCATTGACTATAAAGCAGATGGCTGGCGCGACCGATTGGCCGAAGCGCTGCCAGACGGACTCTCCGTGTTCTTTGAAAATGTCTCTGCTGATATGGCGATGTTGGCACTGACTCACGCGCAAATCTATGCGCGCGGCGTGTTGTGTGGCCTGGTTGATGCTTATCATACCGAGACCCAAAGCCAGCATCCGCTAAATGCCGGACTGATCATTGGCAAACGGGCGCAATTACATGGCTTGGTCGTGTATGACTTTTACCCGCGCTGGGACGAGTACGTTGCCGAAGCCGCGCCCTGGATCACCAGCGGCCAGTTGAAATTTGCCGAGGACCGCGTTGATGGACTGGAAAACGCTCCGGCCCTGTTCGAACGCCTGATGAATGGCAAGAATAGAGGCAAGGCGGTCGTCACCGTCGCGCCGGAGCAGATATGAAGGTGCGCAAGGGCTATCTTGATGCCACGCATGGGCAGATCCATTATCGGATCGCGGATGCCAGGACCGATCGCGGCAAACCGGCCCTGCTCTGTCTCCATCAAAGCCCGAAATGCGGGCTTGAGTTTGACACCTTCATGCGCACGGCGAGCCGGGACCGCACGGTCATCGCGCCGGATTATCCCGGCTATGGTATGTCAGACCCGGCGCCATCCGAAGCAGCGACGACGATCCCGATGTATGCCGAAGAAATGTGGTGCGTCGTGGACGGGTTAGGGATTGAGACGGTCGACCTGTTTGGCAATCACACAGGCGCCAAGGTCGCGGCGCAAATGGCGCTGACGCACAGCGACCGCGCTCATGCGATTGCGATGATCTCGGCCGCCATTCTGACCGATGAAGAACGTGAGATGTTCAAGGACATGTTCACGCCGATCCCGCTCGACGCGGCGCACACGCGATTCAAAATCAGTTGGGATCGGGTCGTCGAACGTCAGGGGCCTGGTCAAACGCTCGAGATGATGGACCGCTCCATGTATATGAACATGATGGGCGGCGAGGCCTATGAGTGGGGCCATGTCGCAGCCTTTGCCTGGGGCGAGCCATTTGATGTGGCGCTGACCCAATTGCCGCATCGGATCACGCTGCTGAACCCGACTGATGATCTAACAGAATGCACCCGCCGCGCCATTCCATTGATGCGCAATGGCGAGGTGATTGAGTGTCCGCAATGGGGCTATGGCTTCATGGACGCGTTCCCGGAAG
The DNA here is from genome assembly GCA_039030525.1 of Pseudomonadota bacterium. Lineage (GTDB taxonomy): Bacteria > Pseudomonadota > Alphaproteobacteria > Caulobacterales > Hyphomonadaceae > Henriciella. Next base: position 1,706 of record JBCCDZ010000080.1, read on the forward strand.
AAACCGCTAATCTGGTATTGGGCAAGCTGGACGCGTCTCAGTCGATCTAGTGCTCGTCCGTGTAACGGTACTTACCAAGGAAAAGCAGCGGTATCGTCGATATGAACAGAATGATCGCGGCGCTGGTGAGCGTGAAATTCCAATCATGCCCCGGCAATATGCCGAGATTTATGCCAAGGAAATGAATACCGCGCCCGTCGGCAATGTCGGTCATTATGCTTGGCCCGAGCCCGGCGCCCAGGGCGAAGAATCCGTAGATCGCACCATAGATGGCTGAATAGGATTTCATCCCGAAATATTTCGATACCATATAGGCCATGAAGTCATACTCGACCCCAGCGCCGAACCCGATCATCAGGATCGCAATCGTAGCCGTCATGGGCGTAACGCCAGGCTGAGCCAACATCCATAGCGCGATCGCCGGAGAGGCCAGGAATAAGAAGGCAACACCAGGCGCCCAGAAGCGATCGATCAGATAGCCGCCAATTATCCGTCCGCCCAGTACGGCCAAGCCGGTGAGCGTCGCCAGTCCAACAGCTTCATCCATGCCAAACTCGTTGGCTCGCAGAACCCGTTCAATGTTCGGAATGATGGCTCCGATGGCATACGAGATCGGGACGAACGAAATTGCCAGCAACCAGAACCGCCACTCTTTCAAAGCTTCCGGCAGAGTCATGCCTGGCAGTTCAACCGCTTGACCTTCTTCGACCACGGGCGGGGATTTCTTGATGTCCATGAACATCATCATGAGCACTGGAATAAAGACGAGGCCACAAAACCCGAACGCCATTATGTATTCCAACCGAAGTCCGTTTTGCCCCATCAATGGAACCACCTGACTGATCACCATCCAGACGAGACCAATCGTCCCGAGCAATGCGACGCCCAGGATTGGGTATTTCAGATCGACAATGCTCGCCTCGCTGGCCGGTTCGTCATTGACGTCACGCAGACTGAGATAAGAAAGCGGCAAGGCGATGACGATCGGCAGCAGACCCAGCAGGACATAAGCGGAGCGCCAACCTGAACCGCCGACAAAGTGGAACGCTTCGTTCGATACGATGTATTGCGAGCCAAACTTGGCAAGTGCACCGAAGACGCCGGTGGCAATCAGTGCGATACCCAAGGCGATCCCGCGATTGCCTTTGAACCAGTTCGCCACAGGGCGGGTGAAGGTGATCGGCAAAGTGCCTGCGCCAGCGAAGGCGAGCACAAGCCACAGACAGATATAGAGCGTCTTTGAGCCCGTATTCAGGGCCAATGCCATCATCGCCAAACCGAATGTCACGATCGAGATCAGCGCGACACGACGCGCGCCAAACTTCTCAGCCAGAACGCCGATAAAGGGCGACGCGAAGAACGCCCCAAATGTGTAAATCGCGAGCGCGTTGAGAATATCGCCGGCAGACCAGCCCATCGGTCCAAATTCACCGAGCAAAGGCGGGATCATGACGCCGATCGTATAGAAAGGTAGCGGGGAAAGACCGAGTCCGACGCCGACGGCTGCTGCCGCCAAAACAGGCCAGCCGCGTTTGAATTCGCCGTCTTGCTCCATGTCTTTCTCCTATTGCCCGAATTCGCTCTTGGCGAATGATGTTTCGTGCGGTCTATTGGTATATCTTTTCACGCAGGCGTCGAGGAAAATTTCTTATGCAACTGACAAGACGAGGATTTGTCGCTGCAACTGGTCTGGCGATGACCGTTGGCTGCACGCCAAGTGTGCAGAATAAGCAAGATGCCGATGTGATCATCCTGGGCGCCGGATTGGCCGGCTTGCACGCCGCCCGGATGCTCGAGGCGGACGGTTTCAAAGTCATTGTTCTGGAAGCTGATTCGCAAATTGGCGGTCGTATGCGGACCCTGGATAAGCTGCCCGGCCAGCCAGAAGCAGGCGGTCAACAAGTCGGGCAGTCTTATGCGCGCATTCGGTCATCGGCAATCGATCTTGGCTTAAACGTGGTCCCTCCGGCGCCTGGCGGGTCACGTGACAAAACAATGGTGCTTGGCGACCGGGTCTTTGACTCGCGTGAGTGGGCGAACGCGCCGGAAAACCCGTTTCCAGAAGCATTCAAGCGCGCCACGCCAGACGCCGCCTTGTTCATGCTTGCCGCGTCCCAAAATCCGCTGGTCGATCAATATGCCTGGCGCGAAGTTGGCAGCGAATTCGACATCAGCGCGCAGGCCTTTCTAGAACATGCTGGCTTCGATGAGGCATCTCAAGGGCTTTGCAATATTGCCCTCAATGCCAATGATCTCAGTACTTATTCGATGTTGAATCTATGGCGCAGCCTGACCCTGTTTGCGCTTGATTCCTCGAGCGGCGGATCAGAGGAGATTGAAGGCGGCTCGCAACGCTTGCCAGAAGCCATGGCCGCAAGCTTGAGCGATGGCGCCCTGAAGCTCGACACCAAAGTAACGTCAATCGCCGCTGCGGCGGATGGCGTCGAAGTAACCGCAGCAGCCAAGACTTATCGCGCAGCGTTCGGGATCAGCGCCCTGCCCTTCCCGGTCTTGCGAAACCTGTCATTGGATCTACCAGATTCCGCAGCCCCAATCCGCCCGATCATCGAGCAGATGCCATATACGCAAATTCAGCAGGTTCATCTGGAGCTCGAGCACGGCCCGACGGATGACCTCCCCATGATGATGTGGACGGACACACCGATTGAGCGCGTCTTTCCCGTCCGCAACGCCGCGGGCGAAACGGTGGCGCTAACCTGCTGGGTGAATGGTATCGGCACGCGCCGCTCGACCCGTGACGATGATTGGAAACTGCTGGCAGAACAGACACTGGCAAGCACACGCGGCATCAAAGCAAAAGCGCATGCGGTGGTGCGTTGGGATGCGGATCAACCGCTCAGCGGCGGCGCCTATATGCATTGGGCGCCGGGTCAGATTCAGCCCTGGGCGAAGCGTGTGACCCAATCGTCGGGACGTCTGCACTTCGCGGGCGAGCATACATCCTACTTGCACACGGGCATGGAAGGGGCGATGGAATCAGGTGAGCGCGCGGCTTATGCGATCATCGAAGCCGCTGCGGGTTCGGCGGCGTAATACGGGATGCTCTCAAAGCCGATAAGCTCGACGTCGGGCGTTATGTAAGCCGACTTAACCAGCTCCGCGCGGGCCAGATCTGTTGACAGGTATTTCTTATTATCGTCGCAGAATATCGTCGCGACCGTCGCCTCACTCCCGAGCTGGTCCTGGACGGCCAAAGCACCAATCAGATTGGCGCCGGAGGATATACCGACAGCAAGTCCCAGCTCGGAAGCAAGGTTCTGGGCCATGAGAATGGCATCGCCATCGCTCACGGAAACGACATCATCAATCTCTTCGAGCTTGACGATGGAGGGGATGAAATCATCCGAGACGCCTTGAATGCGGTGTGACCCGGTCTTGTAGCCAGTCGACAAGGTCGGCGACTCAGCGGGCTCTAATGGATGAATTTTGACGCCTGGTGCTGTTTTTCGCAGAGCCCGGCCGACGCCCATAATCGTGCCGCCGGTGCCGACGCCTGCGATGAAGGCATCGGGGACCAGACCGACTGATGCCAGCTGAGATGATATTTCAGGCCCCGTCGTCGCCTCATGCGCATTGCAATTTTCCTGATTGGCAAATTGGCAAGGCAAGAACACGTCATCGCGTTCGGCTGCCAGCGCTTCTGTCGCTGCGATCGCTCCAAGAAACCCGCCGGCTTCGCGCGACACCAGATGCAACTCAGCTCCAAGTGATCTGAGCAGGGACTTGCGTTCATGACTCATCCAGTCGGGCATGTAGATGCGCACTGGGTGACCGAGCGCACGCCCGAGAGCGGCAATCGCAATCCCGGCATTTCCACTTGTTGCTTCAGCAATCGTATCGCCAGGCTTCAACGCACCCGTCGCATAGCCACAGCGCAGAATGTTCAGCGCCATTCGGTCTTTGATACTGCCGGTCAGATTATAGTGCTCAGCCTTGGCGAAGATCACGCGCCGTGCGCCCTTCCACTTCAAATGGACGGCGAGCAGAGGGGTGCGGCCAATCATATTGGCGAGCGAGTTCAGCTTGCGTTGCTCGCAAAACTCCAGCTGCGTCAGACCTGAAAATGCCATATCCGTCTCCTATTCGTGGAGAATGCCGCACTTCACATCAAAATTCATTACGATATTTCGTGCTACGGCGATAGAATTGGTAATAATTTTCGATTATAGTCGGATAATATGAGAAATATTGACGAAACCGATCGCCGCATCCTGAAACTGCTTCAGGCCGATTCGACCACGCCGCTTGAATCTATTGCGGAGCGCCTGAGCGTATCCGTGAACACATGTTGGCGCCGTGTGCGGAAACTGGAAGAAGATGGCATTATTCTCGGTCGCGTGGCGATCTGCGACCCAGACAAGCTGGGACTTGGCCAAACTGTCTTTGTTGCGGTCAAGACCAGTGACCACTCGTCCGCCTGGCTCAAGAAGTTTGCCAAGACGGTCGCTGCGATCCCCGAAGTGGTTGAGTTCTATCGCATGGCCGGCGAGGTCGATTATTTGCTCAAGATCGCGGTCAGCTCGGTGGCGGACTATGACCGCGTCTACAAGTCGCTCATTTCCAAGATCGAGGTCGCGGATGTCAGCGCGACCTTCGCCATGGAATGCCTGAAGAACACAACTGAACTGCCGGTTTGATCAATCCGCTTTATCGTCTGGCGCATAAGTGCAGCTGGCCTGGATCCATCGTAAATTGACCCCAATCCGTTCGGCGTCACCTTCATTCCAGGCATAAGAGACAGCGCGATCGCTATCGCCTTCCATCACGTACAGGGTCAGCGAAGGGCGATTGGTGCCGTACGGCCAATCAACATTGCGCAACCTCAAACGGATTTTGCGTGGCACGTCTTCGTCGGTCATCAGCACGGCTTCACCGCCCTGGTCATGCAGTTTCACCCCACGACGAAAATCCCAATCCTGCATACCTTCGCCAGAGTCCCCATGCGATGCGCCGCGCAGGATCGCGGTCCAGCACTCGAACGGGCGCGCGCGCCGAAGCCTGGCATCTATGTGGGCGTCGCCACGCGTCGCAGTGACCCAAAAGTCCTGGTCTGAAAGCGTCATGCTGACAGCCAGCGCGCCGTCAGCTTCCGGACGCGGAAACAAGGCGTCACAACCCTCTCCTTCAGCCGCGCCAAAAAACTGCCCGCCTTGTCGTTGCCAGTAAACTTCGCACCCCGTCAGACTTGGCGGCAGAACGCCTCCAGCCACCGCAATGGATTGGCGAATTTTCTGCCGCGCAGCATCGATGGACACTGTATGCACAAGCGTTGCTGGCGCCTCGCTCTCAACGGTTCGAACCGCCTGGAAGACGGATACATTCGCATCGGGGTCGATATCTTCGCTCAGAATGGCAGGCGTGATCTCGATATGTTGGCGGGGGGCAATCTCTGTCGTGTCCATGCCGGCATCTTCGGCAAAGAAGACATGGCGATCACTATCCCATCTTCCTTCGAACAGGTCGACAAATTCGACATAGTCTTTGACCAACCAACCCGGCGCAGAGGCCGCAGGTTCCTGCGCCGTTGCGCACGCCGCGGTCATGGCGATTATCGCGGCACTTAAGGTTAGACGCTGCAACATTATTCCACCTCTGTTATAGAAAGGGCGGACCAAGTTGATCCGCCCATTATTGGAAAATCCAGACTTAATCCAAGATCTAGAATTCGGTACTGAGCGTGACGCCAATTTGCGATCCACGTCTCAGCGTCCCGACAAAGTTCCGCTTGAAGCTATCGCCACCATCTGCATAGCGCAGGACCAGCGGTGATGAATCTTCGTCCAACAGATTACGACCCCAGAGGCGCAGCGTGTGCTGCCCGTTCGAGATACCGACCCGCGCGCCGACCAGGGTGGCGTCACCGGTTTCTGCCTGATTGTGAACTTGCGAGAACTTGCTCGACTCGTACGAGACATTAGCGCCCGCGAAGAAATCCCAATCGGTGTACCCGGTCGCCCCACGATAATCGAGATCAAAGAAAATCTGATGCTCTGCCGTCCGCGGGATCTCTCGTCCGACGATTGAACCAAACGCGTTCTGCAGACATTCAGACGTTGGATCCGTCGGATCTGCCAGAATTTCACAGCCAACCGAACCGTTGACCAGTCCGTCATCTACAGTGTCCAGCAAAACGCCTTCATTCTGATCCCGCCCAGCTGTGAACTCAGTATCCGTCCAGGCATAGTTTAGGGTTGCCGTAAGGCCTTCAAAACTGTCAGGCGTCAGTCTGAACTCAGCCTCAAGACCGAGAATCTCAGCGTCACCCGCATTGACTGTCGCAGACGTCGTATTGGTGTCATTCACCCGGACATTCTGTGTCAGCTGATAACCTTCGACCTCATTGAAGAAGCCAGCGATGTTCGCTGTCAGTTGCCCGCCAAAGAAGGTGTTCTTGGAACCAATCTCGATCGAAGCGACTTCTTCTTCTTCAAATGTTCCGAGCCCTGCCAGCTGGGCTTGGTTTGAGTTAAAGCCGCCCGGCTTTTGACCTTCCGCGTAGACCGCGTAAAGCAGATTGTCTGGCGTAACTTGCCAATCGATCGTGGCGCGCGGGGCGAAATTGTCGAAACTCGCAGATTGGGTTGGATCACCTGGCGCATTGCGCTCGATATCCTCTTCTGCATACCGGCCTTCCAGCGTCACAGAAACCGTGTCGGTAACATCATAAGAAACCAGGCCAAACACGGCGCGATTTTCGATATCAAACGTGCTCATGCCATTCGGGACAGCGATCGTAGAAGATCCGAGCGGGAAGATGCCCAGGCATGTCGGATTGAACCCACAAATCACTTGCTGAGAAGCGAGCTCTGCGGCGAAATTCGCGTCGGCAAAATCTTGCGCACCTTGTGGCAGAGTTCGCGCATCGCGACTCTCGTCTTCGCCATCGAGATAATATGCGCCGATCAGCGCACGGAACCGGTCCGCTTCATAATTGAGACGCAGCTCTTGGGACAGCTCTTCCTCTGTACTTGCGCTGGCGAAAGTAAAGTCCGCGATGCTCGTCGGATAGCCATAAAAGGCCTGGAACGGAACGAAGCTGACAATATTGAACGGGAAACCACCGGGCACAAAATTGGTCGCCTGGAAACTTGTTGGTGAATAGTCACCATCTGTTTGAGTGTTCACTTCACGGGTGTTGAAACCGGTGATTGACGTGACAGACCAATTCTCGTTCAAATCGCCGTCGATAGAGAGGCTAATCTGGCTGTTTTCAATCTCTGTACCCGCCCGAGGACCGACCTGAACACGATAGTCTGAATTGACGGGCCGTGGCTGGATCGTGCCGCAGAAATAACGTCCTTGTCCGCCATAAAGCGCGCCATTGTCGAAGAAGCAGTTATTCTCGTCGGCGGTGGTGGCGAAAAGCGCTGGTTGCCCATCGTCACTGTCGGAATAGTAACCGCGCAAACGGATGTCCCAATCATCATTCGGCGTGAAGTACAGAACACCTGAAACCGATTGCGTGGTCTCGGAACCGACCGGCTGTCCATCGAACACATTGTCAAATTCGCCATCATAATTGTACAGGCGGGTGTTAAATCCGAACGCGAAATAGTCGTTGATTGCACCGCCAAATCCGATGCTGAGATCCTGCTGCCCGTGCTCTCCCAGATCAAGACTGGCGCGGGCGCTGAAATCATCGCCCGGCGTCCGGGTAATGATGTTGATAGCGCCGGAATACGTGTTCCGGCCGTAAAGGGCGCTTTGCGGACCTTTGACGATTTCGATCCGTTCGATGTCGTTCAGATCATAGTCCGTGATGGCGCCAGAAATGCGAACGCCATCGATAAAGTAAGACACGCCCGAAGCGCCAAGAATATTAGCCTGGCCACGAATGACCGGGCGGTTTGAATCTCGGCCGAATTCATTGTCGAAGGACAGACCTGGCGTGAGTTTGGAGATATCTGACAGATCTGTCAGCGAAAGATTATCAATCACATCCGCTGTCACAACCGAGACCGCGACAGGGGTTTCTTGCAGCGTCTCTTCGGTCTTTCGCGCCGTCACCGTAATGACGTCCTGGCGCGACTCAGCTTCCTCTTCGCCGGAGTCTTGCGCCAGCGCTGGCGTGCCATAAGCGCTCATCGCAACCGCTGCTGCACCGATCATCAAATAACTCTTGGACATGTAGGTCTCCCCGCTGCGTCATTGTGTTCGTCGACACGAATAACAAATGATATATCTTTTATCCTCTCTACCCGTCTAAGAGCGATTTTTTGTTTTGACCAGCCCATCAGATAGTTTTCTCCATGTCTCGTGGCGAAAAAAACACACACCCAGGAAAGGACCCATCAATGCCGGATGGAATGACCGCAAACGAGTTGAAGAAAATCATGCCATTGCTGGCGCGCCATGAAGGTGTCTGGGAAGGCAAGTATAGATTCTACAATCTGCAAGGCGCGCTCATCGACGAACATGAGTCTCGATTGATCTGCCGGTTTCCCGACACCGGACACCCGTATCATCAGACCAACTACTATCGCTGGGCTGATGGCAAACGCGATACGCGCGACTTTCCGGCAATGGTCGAAAATGGTCGGCTGAAATGGGACAATGAATTCATCAATGGCTGGGCGTGTGACGTCGCGCTTGATGATTTTAGCCGAACCACGATGCTCAACTGGACGCGCACGGGCGAACCGGATCTCTACCTTTATGAGATGATCCAATTGTCAGATGACGGCCAATCCCGCGCGCGCGTCTGGCAATGGTTCAAAGCCGATCGCCTGTTTCAGCGCACCCTGGTTGACGAACACTTCGTCACCAAGGATTGGGCATCATATGACGGTGAAACCTTCTAAGCATAGAAAAAGGCCGGGACAGTGTCCCGGCCGTACAGTTTGGAGGAATGCTCTGCTTACTCAGAGCGACGGTCTGGCGCCGTGATAGAACCATCGCGAATGCCTTTGTAATATTTCCAGCTGGTCATATTCGGTCGTGGATCAC
>JBCCDZ010000081.1:0-10653 GCA_039030525.1 Pseudomonadota bacterium
AAAAATTTTCGCGGATCCAATTTAAGACTTTCGCAATCACTCCACGCCCGGACTCAGATCCGGCCAACGCTGCCGCACCCCCTGCCTTTGATGCGTCAGCAAAACCCCTTAATTCATAGCTTATCAGACCCGCCGCTGTGGAAAAGGCCGGATTACCGTAATTGTCACCTAAAATGTCAGCATCGATCGGCCGGCCCAACCGTACAGGCTGTTTCAAGACCTTTGCCGCCAGCTCGCGAACGCCAGCCAATTGGCTTGCTCCCCCCGTCAGAACGGTTCGTCTCGGCAGAATCGGACGCAGAGGGCTCGCCGTCAGGTGCGCTTGGACCATTTCAAACAATTCTTCGATGCGCGGCTCAATAATCGCAGTCAGTTCACCGCGTGTCATGCGGCTCGCCTTCAGACGACCATCATCGCCAAGGCGCGGCGCTTCGATACGTTCAGCCATGCCCGGACCGTCCTTATCGGCTGTTCCGTGCAGTGTTTTCAGACGTTCAGCGGCCGCGAATGTGGTGCCAATCCCTTGCGCAATGTCGCTGGTGACCCGCGCGCCGCCGACTTTCACCAGGTCGAGCCAGGCGGGCGCGCCATTCATGAACACAGATACGGAGGTCACACCGCCGCCAAAATCGATACAGACGGCGCCATTCTCGATTTCATCCTCGATCAAGGTGCCGGATCCGCTTGCTAATGCTGATGGTACGACCCGTTCAACGCCTAAATGTGCGCGCAAAACACATTCTTTGAGATTTTTGACCAGAGACTTCGGCGCGGTCACGACATTCAAAAGCACGCGAACGCGATCGCCAATCATGCCGACAGGATCGCGAATGTCATCCTGATCATCAACGCCATACATGACCGGATAAGCACCCAGTAATTCACGCTCCTTCGCGATCACCTGGCTCAGCGCTTCGGTCCAGACTTTTTGCACATCCTTGCTGCTGATTTCACGCTGTCCGAGCTCGATTTCAGCTTCAGCCAACTGGCTGTCGACTTTCGGGCCGGTAATGCCAAGGATAACGCGATCAATTCGTTCGCCAGCTTCACGTTCAGCATCTTCGACGGCGAGACGGATCGACCGTTCCAAAGCTTCAATATCGGTGATCGCGCCGCCATTAAAGCCGCGGCTTTGTTGGCGACCCCCGCCCATGAAAGCGAAACCCGCGCGGCTGCCTGGATCGACACGGCCAATCAGACACGCAATCTTGGAACATCCGATATCCAATGCCGCAACCACTGTGCCGGCTTTTCCAACCTGTCTTGGCTTCAGTCGGTGTTCGCTCGTTGCCATCAGGCAGCCCCTCCCAATTGATCAGATTTCGGTGTCAGAAAGACGCGGCCTGCAACGCGCAAGTCGATGACGCTAAGCGGGCGACGTGCGAGTTCTGCGGTTGGCTCCACTTTCGCAAAGAATAGCAAGCTACCAGCCAGGCGCTCATCGGTTGGCAACTTCATCACGGCGCCGGATTTCAAGACAAGATCCCAACGGCGTCCGGCAACTCGGCGCGCATGATCAACCTCAGCACGCAGGTCCGGGGCCAGAGCAAAGGCCTTTTCAAGCGCAGGGACGGCTTCAGGACCGCCCGCACCAGTGGTTTTGGTCAGCGCACGATAATCTGACGCCTTAAGCTTCGGCATTGTCTGCCCCAGATTGTCGACCACAGTCCAGCGTGTCCCATCATTCCACAAGGCAGTGGGTTCAGCAGCGCTGGCATAAATCATCACTGTGTCAGGCCAAAGACGGTAGATTCGAACCTTAGTGACCAGACGGGTATCTTCGACACGTCGGCGAATCATATGCGGATCGGCGCGGAACATGTTCTCACCAGGCTCAATCATCGCCGCCGCTTTGATTTGCCGGGCGGTCGAAGGCACATGCTCTAGCCCAATCACTTCGACCGTATCGACTGACAGCCCGATCGACCGCGACGCGCCATCCATGGCGCTGCCCCAGCGTTTGCCGATTTGCGACAGCGATCCACCGAGCAGTGCTGCGCCGGCCACAATCAAAGCCACGACCATGACAAGCCCGAACAAGACAGAAGAAATCTGTGTATGCGCGAGCACCATATCTGGCTCTGGGGCTGAATTTTTGCCTTTGGCCCGGGGCATATTTCGTCCTTAAGTCTCGTCACCATCATGACTGGACCACGTCGAAACAGGTTACCCGCAACGCTTGATGCGCATTAATCGCTGCTATGAAGTCAGCTTACCCAAACACCATCAAACAGATCGGTTATCACCCGGCGGCGCGATCCACTTGACGACAATTTTGCAGCAAAGTCGTAAAACTCTATTAAGGCGCGTCAGACTCCGCTGATGAATTTTTTGCAAGGCTGACAATGCCGAGATCACCAGCGCCAGCGGGCGTCTTCAAATCAGCAACAAACGGGGCGCTATGCCTTAATTCAGACAAAAACATTTACAAATGTAGCGAACGCTTAGAGCGCTCTGCTCGGCTCCCCCAAAAATAAAGACAAAAATTTCCCAGCAGGGGTTGTAGCGTCTCGTTACATATGTAACACGAGTGCTATCGGGATCGTTCATTTGTCGGGCGCTAAATATGAAATACACATTCCTCGCTGGGCTGCTGGTCGGCCTACCTCTCCCCCTATATGCACAAACGTCGCCTGTGCCTGGCGAGGATACCCGCACGTTCACGATCGCGGATTTTGAACAATTCGCACCACGCACAGCTTTGGACATGGTGTCGCAAATTCCGGGCTTCAGCATTTCCGAAGATGACGGCCAGCGCGGTTTTGGCCAAGCCCAGGAAAATGTTCTGATCAATGGCCAGAGGATCTCATCCAAGTCGACAAGTGCACGTCAGACCCTGGCGCGAATTCCAGCCACGAATGTCGAACGGATTGAAATTGTCGAAGGCGCAAATCTTGATATTCCAGGCCTGAGCGGACAAGTCGCGAATATTATCGCCACTGCGAACGGTATCAGCGGGACCTGGACATATCGACAGCGCTACCGCGAGAATCTCCCCCCGGCGCTGGAATGGCTCGAAGTCTCTGTAAATGGCCAAGCTGGAGCGCTTGGCTGGAATCTCGGTGTCGAAACCGAACCGGGTCGCGGCACGGCGTCTGGTCGTGAAAATGTTTTTGACGGCGATGGCAATCTGACAGAGTTTCGCGAAGAGCAGGGCACGTTCATCGCCGATTTTGTCGGCTTCAATGGCGGCCTCAATTGGAAGCCCGCCAATGGTCATCTCGCAAACCTGAACGCCGAATATAATCTCTGGGAACCGGATGAGCGTGAGACCAGTTCTGTTTTTTCGCCGGATGGAGATTTGCAGCGCCAGACGGTCTTCCTGTTCAAGGAGAATGAATGGAATAGCGAAGTCAGCGGCGATTATGAACTCGGCTTCGGGCCTGGGCGTTTGAAGTTTATCGGACTGCAGCGCAATGAACATAGCCCCACCCGCGCGACCTTTTTTGGATCAGATCTCGATGGCAGTGATGTCAGTAATAGCATCTTCGCGCGTGTCGTTGACGAGAGCGAAAGCATTCTGAGAACCGAATACAATCTGACCGGCGAGAATAATTCTGACTGGCAATTTTCCCTCGAAGGCGCGTTCAATACCCTGGAGTCAGAAGCAGAGTTCTTTGAAGGCGACACATTAGGGGTCGTGCCCGCCGCGCAAGATACAATTCCGGATCGCCGGGTCGAGGAAAAACGCGTAGAAGCGTTTGTGACGCATGGTCGCCAGTTGAACAAAGACCTGCGCTTGCAAGTTTCGCTCGGTGCAGAACAATCAGAGATCATGTCGGATGGCGTCAACGGCCAAACACGATCCTTCACCCGCCCAAAAGGGTCAGCATCGCTGGCCTGGAATGTCGATGAGAAAACCAAAATCAATGCCTCCCTTTCACGGGAAGTTGGCCAGCTCAATTTCTTTGATTTCATCTCCAACATAAACCTCAACAATCAGGGTGAAGATCAAACTGGCAATGTCGACATTGTACCTGATCAACGCTGGCGCCTGGCCTTGGAAGTCGAGCGCGACTTTGGATCCTGGGGTGCGGTTACGGCGGAGCTCTTTGGTGACGAGATTGAAGACCTGGTCGATCAGGTTCCGATTTTTGACATTAACGACCCCAGCACAATAATCGGCGAAGGCCCGGGCAATATCGACTCCGCCTCTCGTATCGCGCTCGAGATCGAAGGAACGCTGAAACTCGACAATCTCGGCTGGAAAGGCGCGCAGCTCGAATACGAGACGTTTCTCCAAGATACGTTTGTGGACGATCCGCTCACCGGCATTACGCGCGATTTCAATCGCAGTACGATCCACTATTATGAATTCAATTTCCGGCACGACATTCCGAACACGGATTGGGCTTGGGGAATCAATTATGAAAAATTCCTGGAAGCGCCAACCTTCCGAAGCGATGTGCGCGTCGACTTCAATCAGGCCCAAGGTTTTGCCTGGGGCTTTATCGAGCATAAGGACATTTTTGGAATGACCGGCTCTGTCTTTCTCGGCAATCTGCTGGACAGCGATGAAAAGCTGACACGCCTCATTTACGCGCCGGATCGACGCGGCGATATCGTTCGCATCGAAGACCGCAACCGGAATTTCGGAAACATTCTCACGCTGCGCCTGAAAGGCACGTTCTAGGCTGCCTTCCAAGCCAGCGCGATCGCGACAGGATATGAGAATACGATCAGTGCAAAGCTAATGGTAATTCCCATTGGCGCAGCACTGGTGCCACCCTGTTTCAAAAGCGGCACGATCACGACGCACAAAAACAGTGCTTTGTAGATCACCTGCACCAGAAGCAGCGGAACAAACAGTTTGGGCCAGATCAATCCGGCGATGGACGCGACCAATATCGCGGTCCAGAGCGCTGCGACCAGTGCTGCCAATTCTTCTGACCAACTGATCTTGTTTTCAAATACCATCACGCGGCCGCCGCCCGTGTACATCGCCCAGCAAACTGGCAGCAGGATGATAATGTTCAATAGATATGGAAGACGGAGCATGCGCTCAATACGCGCGCCTAATCCGATTGGATGCGTCCGATCCGGCGTATTTCCCAGCGCAAGTCTACACCGGAATGTTCGAACACGCGCGCCCGAACCAATTCGCCCAGCGCCTCAATATCTGCTGCGCTGGCCTCGCCCGTATTGATGAGAAAGTTGCAATGCTTGTCGCTGACCTTGGCGCCGCCAACGGTCAGTCCGCGGCAACCCGCGGCATCAATTAGTTTCCAGCTCGAGCGCGCGTCTGGCGTGCCCGGCGGGTCGGGGTTGGCAAAGGTTGAGCCGCCGGTCTTGTCCTTGATCGGCTGGGTCTCGGCCCGGCGCGCCTGGTGGGCTGTAATCTCGTCTGCCAGAGCCGCAGGATTGCCGCCCGCCTCACCGGCAAGATACAGCTTGGTGACGACAATATTGGCGGCAAAGTCCGTGTGACGATATGAAAACCCGATATCCTTTCGCGCCAGCAAGACCGGTTCGCCAGATCGTGAAACACCTTCAACAGCCGTCACGACATCGCTTAGCTCATGCCCATAACACCCGGCATTTGTGCGGACCGCGCCGCCAATGGATCCCGGAATACCAGACAGGAAGGACAGCCCGCTTATACCGGCTTTCGCGGCCGCTCTGGCAACATTGAGATCAAGCGCGCCGGCGCCTGCAAGCACTTGTGTATCTGTCACCTCAACCTGGCCCCAATAGCCCCCCATCAATCGAATAACAGCGCCTTCTATGCCGCCATCGCGCACAATCGTGTTCGAGCCGACCCCCAAAACCGTCACGGGCACACTTTCGGGCAAGGCTTTCAGGAAGCTGGCAAGATCAGCTTCATCAGCTGGCAAAAAGAGCAAATCAGCTGCGCCCCCGACCCGAAACCAGGTATAAGGAGCAAGTGATGCATCCTTCATCATTTTGCCGCGAATCTCGGGCATATCGCTGAAATCGAAAGTCATAGGATCGCCTAACGCTTGTCTGTCTCAGCGAAAAGAGGCGATGTCACCAACATTGCGCCTGATCCGCGCTCAGAACCGTTGATAGTATTGAGGATTTGCATGGATATCACTTTGCCTCAGGCCATTCTTCTCCTGTCTTTGAATGATGAAACGGGCAAAACTGAGGACGGCTATTATCAACCCGCACTGGCTGGCGCCGCCTTGGCCGAGTTGATCCTTAGCGGCGCGATCGAGCTTCAGGAAACGCCGCAAGCCGTGATTCCTCTTCGCCATAACGCGCCACTCGGCGCGTTTCTCTCTATGTGCGACAAGGCGATTGGCAGCGCGCCGAAGCCGAGCGACTTGAGCACTTGGATTGCTCAGCTCGCCAATCAGAAAGACTTTATCGCGACATTGGCCGACGAGCTTTGCCATCTTGGCGCCCTTAGTCGTGAAGAAACGCGCGTGTTTGGCTTATTCACCCGAACCGTTTGGCCAGAAGCCTCGCCTGCCTTGGAACAGGCGCTGAAGCGGGACATGGCGCATGCGATGTTTGAAGATGCCGGCCCGGTCGACGAAAAACTATGCCTGACCATTGCTCTGGCCAATGCGGTCGACTTGCTGAGCCATAATTTTGCTGCCGATGATCTGGCCCGGCATGCCGACCGCGTGGTTGCGATATCGGCTGGCAACTGCCTAAGCGCGTCTAGCTCGGAAGCCGTCATGGATGCGGTGAACAGGGCCGTCAGTGCCGCGCATGCGGTTGCCGATAGTATCAGCGCATCGATTTTGAATTAGTGGTTAGAAACGATAGCGCAAACGGACATTGCCGCGCGCTTCGGGTTCGTAGCCCGCCGACTCTGAATAGCGCCAATCTGTGAGACGCCCCGCTTCAGCTTTGTTTATCAGTCCAGCGCCGACGGTGGCGTCAATCGCCCAGCCACGCTGCCTCTGCCCGGCCCGCAAGCCAAAGCCGATAAAGGGCGCGCTGTCTTGGCGGGTTTCATAAAGACGGTTTTCTGGCGCCAGGTCCATGATGGCCCGATCGATCTGGCGACCAATCTCAGAGCGATCCTCTGTCGCGCCAACCGCCACGATCACATTTGGGTGTGGCGTCGAAATATACGCGAACTGTCCAACCCGTCCGGCTTTTTCAACAGAGACCGCAGGCATCGGGACAGCCATTCTTGTTTGGGTCACACCATCGCTGAAACGTGGACGCAAAAAAGGTTTCGGGGCCGCGTCGAGCAGAGGGTCGCTCAATCTGAGGCGGAGAACAGGTTCGGAACCGGAAATTTTGCTGGCAATAACGGGCGCCGCCCCTGCCATACATGCAATTACAAAAGCAAAGACAATCCTTGCGCGCACGTTCATTACCCTCTGACCACCTGTAACAGGTTATGCCAGAAAGATTTTTACAGGTTCAGAGCGCCAAGGTTGAAATTGCGCCCATCCGATTCACCATAATGGCTAAATATTCAGGGTTTCGAGCAGGGCGTTGGCATGCGTGGAAATGCTGCCCGCGCCCATACACACGACCATATCGCCGGGCTGAGCAATGTCGCGGATCAGGGCCGGTAAGGTTTCCAGATCTTCAAGCGTGCGCGCCTGTTTGTGTCCATGGCCCTTCATGCTTTGAACCAGAGCTGCATGATCCACGCCGTCAATCGGAGCTTCTCCTGCGGCAAAAACCGGCGCGATCACGGCAATATCCGCCTCGCGATAACATTGCGCAAAATCCTCAAACAGATCCTGCAAGCGCGAATAGCGATGCGGTTGCGAGACCGCGATGACGCGGCCTTGCCCCTGGATCGCGCGGGCTGCTTTCAGACAGGCCATGATCTCAACCGGGTGATGGGCATAATCATCGATAATCTTCACACCGTTCCACTCGCCGACCGCGGTGAACCGTCGTTTTACGCCGCCAAAGGCCTTCAAACTTTCGCGCAATTGTTCATTGGTCGCGCCAAGTTCGACCGCCACCGCGATCGCGGCCAGCGCATTTGACACATTATGCTCGCCCGCCATTGGCAGGAAGACTTGTTCTATCACCCGCTCAGCTGCGTTGATCTGGGCCCGGATCATGACGTCAAAGGTGACGCCATCCGCGGAAGGCTGAAGGTTCACAGCGCGCACGTCAGCCTGGCGGTTATAGCCATAAGTGATGATCCGTCGATCTGAAACGCGCGCCACCATGGCGGCAACTTCGGGATGATCAGTGCACAGAACGCCAAAGCCATAGAATGGAATGTTGCCGACATAAGTGTCAAAGGCATCGCGCAAGGCATCCATGGAGCCATAATGCTCCATATGTTCAGGATCCATATTGGTGACAATGGCAATGGTCGGGCGGATCTTCATGAAGGTGCCATCGGACTCGTCGGCCTCAAGTACGATCCAGTCACCGTCGCCGGCTTTCGCGTTTGAGCCATAAGCGTTGATGATGCCGCCATTGATGACGGTCGGATCGATCCCGGCACCATCGAGCAAAGCCGCAACCATGGTTGTGGTCGTCGTCTTGCCATGCGTACCAGCAACCGCGACGGTCCATTTCAATCGAATAATCTCGGCCAGCATATCGGCGCGGCGCACCACAGGAATGCCAGCCGCCCGCGCCGCTTGTACCTCGACATTGTCGTCCTTGATGGCGCTGGAAATAATCACCGCGCTGGTGCCTGCGACATTCTCCGCCGTATGGCCGATATGCACGGTCGCGCCTTTTTCTTTCAAGCGTTTGACATTGGCACTTTCGGTCATATCAGAGCCTTGCACCTGATAGCCGAGATTCATCATGATCTCTGCGATGCCAGACATGCCGATGCCGCCAATACCAACGAGGTGGGCGGGTCCGAGCGGGAACGGAGTAGGAGAAGGTTTCATCGCGGTCAATTGTCCAGAGATTGGTTGTAATTGCGTTACCCTGTTCTCATTTACTGAGGCAAGCTTCGCGCTGATGCGAGGAAGTGTGAAAGTGTCCATAACCCGTCTCTGCCGGGCCGACATGGCAGAAAAAAGGAGCGAACATGACAATGCATTTAGCTGAATTGAATATTGGCCGTCTGATTGCTCCAACCGACGACCCGCGGGTCAAAGAATTCATGGACAATCTCGATTTCATCAATGGCCTGGGCAAACGCATGCCAGGCTTTGTCTGGATGATGGAAGGCTCAGGCGAGCCGGGCACCGGCAATACCGACGCCAAGATTGATGGCGACCCGCAATTTGTCTCTAACCTGACCGTCTGGGAAGATGTGGAGAGCTTAGAGAAGTTTGTCTGGGGCACCGTCCACAAACAATTCTATGAACGGCGCGAGGACTGGTTCGAGGTCTTGGGCGGCATGCATTTTGTCATGTGGTGGGTGCCAGAGGGCTATGAGCCGACTTTGGACGAAGCGCTGGCCAAGCTGAAGCATCGCCAGACGCATGGCGATTCAGATGAGGCCTTTGGTTGGGACTGGCTGAAAGCGGCGAAGATGCACAAGACACACCGCTGCCGCGCGGCTTAGCGGTTAGACACGTCTTCCGCCAAATCCGCCAAATCCTGCGCCGCGCGTACATTGCCCAACGCTTTCGCCGCCGCAGCTCTAACTGCCAGATCATTCGCATCACCTAATCGAACCGCCAGCAATTCGCCGATCAGATTGGGATATAGATTATCCTCCAGCAACATGTCTGCAGCGCCGGCATCGACCAGGCCTTCGGCATTCGCTTCTTGATGATTGTCCATGGCGATTTTGAGCGGGATGAGGATGGATGGTCGCCCCACTGCCGCAATCTCGCTGACCGTTCCGGCGCCAGAGCGCGCGATGACCAGATGCGCGGCGGCGAGCCGATCTGGCATATCTGAAAAGAAGGGCTGCAGCGTCGCTTTGACATCAACCTTGTCATAGATCGCCCGCACCTGATCCAATTGCTCTTCGCGCACCTGTTGCACGACATGCAAACGCATCCGCAGCGGCGCAGGGATGTGGTTGGCAATTGCCAGCGGGATCGCTTCGCCGAGAATGCGCGCACCTTGGGATCCGCCGGTGATGAATACGGTCAACGCTTCACCCATGCTTGGAAAAGGCACGTCGCGCACGGCTGCAATTGGCACACGCACGGGATTGCCGATCGGCTGATGATTGGCGCCGCCCGGCAATCGGTCGAGCCGATCAAATCCAGACGCGACGGCGCTGGCTTGTTTTGCAAAGGCGCGATTGACGCGGCCCAGAACAGCGTTCTGTTCATGGATCAGCAGCGGGATACCCATCCGTCGCCCGGCCGATAAAGCCGGGTAAGCCGGATAGCCGCCAAAGCCCGCGACCAGCGCCGGGCGCTGCTTCTGCTTAAACCGCCGCACGGCTGAATTGACGCCGGCTCGAAGTTTCAGCGCGGTGCCTGGTAAGGTCCAGGGTTTGCGCATATTCGGGCTCGCGGCTTTGACTTCCATTTTCCAAGAAGCGGGAAATTTTTCGGCATAACGGAGACCGCGATCATCACTGATCAGGCCAACTTCCCAGCCGCGCGTCGCCATTTCTTCGGCAAAAGCCGCAGCGGGAAACATATGTCCGCCCGTGCCGCCAGCACCAATCACCACAAGGGGTTTATCGCTCATTCCAGGCCTTCACACTTGTCTGACCGCGCCGGATCAGCGCGAGCGCTAATCCCAGGGTAAGCGCCGTCCCTATCATTGAAGATCCGCCAGACGAGATGAATGGTAGGGTCATCCCCTTGGGCGGAATCAGAC
>JBCCDZ010000082.1:0-10649 GCA_039030525.1 Pseudomonadota bacterium
ACGCTCCATCGGTTTACAATCCCCTATGACGGCCATAGCAGATCGGCATTTCCCGGATCTTGACACGGTCTACTAAATTTTTTGCAAATTGTGCGGCATAGAGGGGCCTTTACCTCGCCGCATTCTGAGGCCACATGGCGGGAAGAGACAGCGCAGGGTGCCCTAATGACCCACAATCCAATACGTCCATGGCGGAACATTGAGCGTCGTACGTCACGACAAATCCGTGTCGGTAACGTGCTGGTAGGCGGCGATGCGCCAATCTCGGTTCAAACCATGACAAATACGCCGACGCCCGATGTTGCGGCGACACTGGCGCAAATTGAGCGCGCGGCTGACGCGGGCGCTGATATCGTTCGGGTATCTTGTCCTGATGCGGAATCGACGGCGGCTCTGGCTGCGATTTCGAAGGGATCGCCGGTCCCGCTGGTGGCGGATATCCATTTCCATTATAAACGCGGTATCGAAGCGGCTGAAGCGGGCGCTGCCTGCCTGCGCATCAATCCGGGCAATATCGGGTCGGCGGATCGTGTGAAGGATGTGGTCAGCGCCGCGAGGAATAATGGCTGTTCAATCCGGATTGGCGTGAATGGCGGCTCTCTCGAGCGGCATTTGCTGGAAAAATATGGTGAGCCTTGCCCGGATGCGATGGTGGAAAGCGCGCTGGATCATGCCCGCATTCTCGATGATCTAGGGTTTCACGACTACAAAATCAGCGTAAAAGCCTCAGACATGTTCCTCGCGGTGGCGGCCTATCAGCAGCTCGCCGAGGCCACAGATGCACCTTTGCATCTCGGGATTACTGAAGCGGGCGGACGCCGCATCGGCACCGTGAAGTCTTCAATAGGTATGGGCAATCTGCTCTGGATGGGGATTGGCGACACGATCCGTGTTTCGCTGTCAGATGATCCGGTTGAAGAGGTTAAAGTCGGATTTGACATGCTCAAGTCGCTCGGCTTGCGAACGCGCGGCGTGAATATCATTTCCTGTCCAAGCTGTTCCCGGCAGGGCTTCGATGTCATCTCCACGGTTCAGACGTTAGAAGAACGGCTGGCGCATATTGCCGAGCCGATCACATTGTCGATCATTGGCTGCGTCGTGAACGGTCCTGGCGAAGCCGCGATGACGGATCTTGGTTTTACTGGCGGGGGCAAGGAAAGCGGCATGATGTATGTCTCAGGCCGTCCGGACCATAAACTCTCAAACGCCGACATGGTTGATCATATCGTCGCTCAGGTCGAAGCCAAAGCTGAGCGTCTGAAAGCTCAGCGAGACGCCGAGCCGGTCGCGGCTGAGTGATAGATCGCGAACTCGTGAAGGGGTTGGATTGGGACCACACTTGCCATCCAGCCAAGTGACGCTAATCGAGAATGATCCATCTTCAGGAGACCGAGCATGATCTGGCAAACTTTCAAATGGGCCATTCGAGTGGTGCTGTTCGCGATAGTCATGGGCGGTATGACAGCGTGTACAATGCTCGGGCTCAATTATGCCAGTCTGGAGACCGAGAATAAGCCGGTTCCACGACCCGACATTGCATTGCCATTTGATGCCGAAAGCACACGCGCGACGCTGGAAACAGAGCTTTATGGTCCATGGCCAGGTGATCTACCGATTTCGGCGAGCGCGCCGCGTGTGATTGATGCCAATTACCTGGGCGGCCGCGGCACGCTTGAAGAGATTACCATGACCATTGGCGAAGGCGACGGTGCGCGGAGCTTTCCGGTCGTGATCGCGATCCCAAATCAAGCGCGTGAACTGGCCGTTCCGCTATTGGTCAGCCAGACATTCTCGGATAATTGCTCGGTCTTCCCGAATGACCCGGTCACCGAATTTGGCGGCGAGACATGCGACGGGTCAAACATGACCGGTGTGTTTGGTTTTATCGGAACCAATATATTCGGTACCTATATCGCTTACGCCCCCATCGACCGTTATTTCGATGCCGGCCTCGCGTATGCCAGTTTCCCGGGTTGGAGTTTTGTTCCTGACAGCGACGCTGCAGCGCAATTGGTCATGGCGGACTTGTCGCCTGGCCCACAACCAACCAGCGCGCTGATGGCCTGGGCCTACGGATTTCACGCTGCGGCGGGAATATTCGGAGAGGATCCGCGTATCGATGCGTCAGCTGTCGCCGCCATTGGGCATTCGCGATATGGCAAATCCGCGTTGATCGCGTCAGCTTGGTCTGACCGGATCGCTGCTGCGGTGGCGCATCAGTCCGGGTTTGGAGGCGGGTCATCGTCCCGATCGACGACGGGCGAAACCTTGAAACGTATGGCCAAATCCTATCCACACTGGATGCGACCGGGCCTGGGTGCGGATTTGGAGAGCGGCGTGGACTTGACGCTCGACCAGCATTTTCTGCTCGCGCTGTCCGCGCCGAAACCGATTTTCCTGGGCAATGGCCGTCGAGATGTCTGGTCTGATCCGAACTCGTCCTTCGTTATGGCGCAAGCCGCTGACCTTGTTTACGAAGCGGTGGGATCGGACGGCTTGCCGAGTGGCTCGAGCATGCGCGATTTCGACCCCGCGGCCGATATTAGTTACTGGCTGCGCGTTGGCGGGCACAGCGTTGTTTCCGAGGATATTGATGCCTTCACCCAATTCATGAACGCGCATTTCAGCCCTGAGTCGCGCAACGACACGGGTTTGCAATCGGCGCGATGAGGCCTAGCCTGCCCGAATAAGAAAAATCGGGAGGTTGAATCGATGGAAATGGAAGTTCCGGCCATAAGCTTTAGCGAGTTCGTGGCAAATTATCAGGGCGAGTTACTCGCTTTTCTGACACCGGTCCTGTTGCTGGTATGCTGGACCTTGATCATGTGGCTGTGGATGTACGCGACGCGTATCCCCGCCATGACCAAAGCCAAAATTGATCCAGACGATGCGCGTCATCCTGGAACGTATGCGGATAGACTGCCGGCCAATGTGCGGGCGGTCGCGGATAATTATAATCACCTGCATGAACAGCCAACTATTTTTTACGCGTTGATGGTGTTTGCGGCGCTGACAGGCGGCGCGGATGGTCTGTTATTGAACCTGGCTTATGGCTATGTTGGCATTCGGGTGCTGCATTCCCTGGTGCAAGTCTTGTCACCGAAAGTGCTGTTACGTTTCCTCGCCTTCGCTGCAGGCACGATTGTTCTGTTTGTTATGGCCGGTAAGGAAGTCATTCGGGTCTTCCTGTAGGCGCCGATCCGGTTTAGAGGCGGGGCATGGCCACAATACCCCAGTCCCGCCTTGAGCAAGTGATCGAACGATTTGACGAAGTCGAAGCTCGAATGGGCGCGACGACGGATAGCACCGAGATCGTTGCGCTGTCGCGCGAGCACGCCGAACTCAAGCCGGTTGTTGAGGCGGCTCGCGAGTTGATTGCGATGCGTGAAGGTCTGGCCGAAGCCGAAGCCATGACCAAAGGCGATGACCCAGACATGGCTGAATTGGCCCAGGAAGAGGTCAACGAGCTGAAGGGGCGCATCCCAGACGCAGAAGGCGAGATGCAGCTTCTGCTCTTGCCCAAAGACGCCGACGATAAAGCCAGTATCGTACTCGAGGTCCGCGCCGGAACAGGCGGCGATGAAGCGGCTCTGTTCGCCGGTGATCTTTTCCGCATGTATTCCAGATACGCACAATTGCAGGGCTGGAAGATCGATCTGCAAAGCGCCTCTGAAGGCGATGTTGGCGGCTATAAGGAAATCATCGCTAATGTCGAAGGCGATGGTGTCTATGGCCGTCTCAAATGGGAATCCGGGGTTCACCGGGTACAACGTGTTCCGGCGACCGAGACGCAAGGCCGCGTGCATACATCCGCCGCCTCGGTTGCGGTCTTGCCAGCACCGGAAGATGTCGAAATTGACATTCGCCAGGAAGACATCCGGATCGACACGATGCGCGCATCCGGGTCGGGCGGTCAGCACGTCAACACGACTGATTCCGCGGTGCGAATTACGCACTTGCCGACCGGCATTGTCGCCACCAGTTCGGAAAAGTCCCAGCATGTGAACCGCGATAAGGCGATGCAACAGCTGAAAATCCGGATCTATGAAAAAGAGAAACAGGAACGCGACGCTGAACGGGCCGAGGCGCGCGCGTCGCAGGTCGGATCTGGCGACCGTTCAGAGAAAATTCGGACTTATAATTATCCAGAGAACCGCGTCACTGATCACCGGATCGGCCTGACCCTCTATGCATTGGACAAGATTATCGCGGGCGACAAATTAGAAGACGTGGTCGCGGCCTTGATGACCGAGGACCAGGCGCGCCGCCTTGCCGCCATGGAAGACGCGTGAGGCCGAAATCTGCGGCGGAGCTGATTCGTCTGGGCGCGAAGATACTCGAACAGGCGGGCGTCTCTGATGCCCAACATGATGCGCGGTCTCTGATGGCATTTGTGTTGTCCGAGAGCCAGGCGACGGCAATGCCTCTTTCCGTGCGGCTGATCGCTGAAGACCAATTGAGAGCGTTCGACGCCTTGATCGCGCGCCGCGCCAAACGCGAGCCCCTGCAGCATATTCTTGGCAAAGCGACCATCTTCGAATTGGTGCTCAAATCGGATCGCCGGGCCTTAATCCCCCGACAAGACAGCGCCGAAATCATCGCCCTCGCCATGCGGTGTCGGTCTAACAAACACTCGGAGCCGTTTGTGATGGCGGACCTCGGCACGGGGAGCGGGGTGCTCCTGGCCGAATGCCTCAATCAATTTGAAAATGCGACCGGAATTGCGGTCGAACAGGACGCGGATGCGCTTAGCCTTGCGGTCGAGAACTTTGCTGATCTCGTCCTGACGGATCGAATAGACCTGTTTAACGGCTCTTGGAGTGATTGGCCGGAATGGGCCGCGTGCGACCTGATAATCTCAAACCCGCCTTACATATGCAGCGATGTGATCCCGACTCTACAGCCCGAAGTGCGCGAACATGACCCGCTCGTGGCTTTGGATGGCGGCCCGGACGGGCTCAACGCGTATCGCGAGATCATTGAGCTTGCCGGAATTCAGATGAAATCTGGCGCGCAACTCATTTTCGAAATTGGTTTCGACCAGAATCAATCGGTTTCACGGCTTCTCCTTGCCGAAGGCTTTACCGATTTGCGTCATCAACAGGACTTTGATGGAAATGATCGGGCCATTGCCGCCACAAAAACTTAGCAGAAAGCCCCTTGGCGAATCTGAATTGGCGCGCTACCTAAGGGTCAAGGTCAGTGACGCCGGGGCTACCTGTCCGACCTTAAAGTCAGCGCGACATTTCAGGAAACGAGTATATCTCGCGTGTAAACCGTCCGAATACCGGACTTAGAAGATCAGGAATTGCCTATGGCCATGCAGCGCAAGCGCCGTCGCCGCTCGGGTGGGAACAATAACAATAATAATAGTCCAAACCCAAACCGTCATTATGAGAGCAATGGGCCAGATGTCCGCATTCGCGGCTCTGCGCAGCAAATTCTCGACAAGTATATGCAATATGCCCGAGATGCCCAAACCTCTGGCGACCGGGTGAAAGCCGAGGCGCTGTTCCAACATGCGGAGCATTATGCCCGCATTGTCGCGGTGTTTGAAAAGCAAAAAGAAGAAGCACGCCTGGAACGCGAAGCGCGCGAAGCGGCCAAAGCTGAAGAACGCGCACAGCGCGACGCTGAACGTGCAGCGCAATCGGAAGCGGACGGTGACGGCGACGCTCCAACCGACACAGCCGCGACTGACGAAACCGCCGACGCGGCGCCAACCGAGGCTTCCAGCGAGGCCAAACCGCGCCGTCGCAGCCGCAAACCGCGTGATCAGCAAGCAGCTGAGCCAGCAGAAGCCGAGGCTTCAGAAGCGGCGGAAGTGACAGAAGATACGCCTGCAGAAACTCCGAAACGCCGGACCTATGCGCGCAAAAAAGATGCTCCCGCAGATACACAAGAAGAAGCAGATGGCGTTATGAAAACGCTGGCGCGTGGATCAGATGAAGTGGTCGCGGAAGCGGAATAAGGCGCTGGCCTAAATCATACTCGCATCCGTCGGCAGATCGAAGAAAAGCCGACCCGTCAGCTCCCATGTCGATGGCGCCGTCACGATATGTTGTGTCATTGCGTGCGCGTCACGAAACCGACGCTGAAGGTCGCTCGCTTCGAACAAGGCTGCGCCGCCCCCCAAATCATAACAGGTCCGGCAAATGTCTGCACTGGTGCGGACCATATGTGTGCAGGCCATTCTTAAGGCGGCCCGGCGATCGACGGGGATGTCTTCGCTATTCTGCGCGACCTCCCATGTCTGCTCGATCTCATCATGCAGATAAGCCCGTGCGGCGCGATAAGTGGCCATCATGCGCGAGGTTTCCAGGAGAATTGGCGCGCGTTCGCCCAGGGTCTTGCGCGAACCCTGGCTTTTCTTGGCGCCGGCGAGATCGATAAAAGCATCAAGTGCGCCCTTGGCATTGCCCATCGCCGTGGCGGCGACGCCGAGGCTGAGCAGACCAAAGGCCGGAAACTTGTACAATGCGCCATCAATCACCGGCTTGTCGGCGACCAGACTGACAGACCGAGCCTTGGGGACGCGTAAATTCTCGACCGCCAAATCCCCTGAACCAGTGCCTTTGAGGCCCATAACGTGCCACGTATCGATCAGTTCTACATCTGCGGCAGGGAAGACCATCATCCGCGCATCCGGGCGTCCACTCGGCAAGGTCTGCAGCTCACCGTCCTCGAACACCATTGAGCCGCCGCACAGCCAGGTGCAATTGGCTGACCCAGAACCCCATTGCCAGCGGCCGCTGACAATATAGTCATCGCCATCGACCACCGCCTTGCCCATGGGGGCGAAGACGCCGCCAGTGATGATCATGGGGTCATTATAGATTTCATGCGCTGTATCGGGGTCCATGTACGCAGCATTCATTGCTGTCGTTGCACCAATCATGACACACCAACCGGCGCTGGCATTGGCTTCAGCGACCCGTTCGACGGCATCGACAATCTGACGAGGCGTACATTCAAGACCGCCATAGGCCGCGGGCGTCACCATGCGGAACAGCCCGCCTTCAGCGAGTTTTGCGGCGAGATCGGATGGCAGGCGCCGCGCCTCTTCCATTTCTGCTGCGCGGGCCGCCAGTTCAGGTTGCAGCGCTATGGCAGCGTCGAGCGTCGGGTGTTGGGCTTGTATCGTCATGCTTGTCAGCCTGCCTCATCTTTTGGAGCCTGCCAATAAGCACGCCGGGGCAATTGTCGAATGATACGAAACCCCTATGTCAGTCTCAACAGCTTCAGGAGCAGAACGCATGACATATATTTTGATTCACCACACAGGTTGCGGGTCGTCGAAAAAGGGCCTCGCTTTGTTGCAGGAGAGCGGGATTGAGCCGGAAATTCGTAAATACATGAACGCTTCCGAACGTCTTTCAGTCGATGAATTGAAAGACATTGCCAAAAAAATGGGAGCCGCTTCACCGCGCGCGTTCTTGCGCGACAAGGATGCGAAAAAGTTTGAGCTTCCTGAAACCGCGAGCGATGCCGAAGTCTATGCCGCTATGGCGGACAATCCGCGCTTGATTCAACGTCCGATTGGGATTCATGGCGATAAGGCCGCTCTCGGTCGCCCCAATGAGAAACTGCTAGAAATACTCTAATCGGTGAAATTTCACTGATCGCAGACACGTCAATTCAACCCAGATTTGCGATCAAGATTGTCTGATCTTGATTGAAAGTCGTGTCGATGTTGGCGCTCCAGCTGATTGCTTTTCTGTTTCTCGCTTTGTCTGCGGCCTTGTGCTTCGGACCGAGACTGGCTGTCTATGGCCCGCGCGCCCTGAGCGAAATGGTGCGCGAAGGTCAGGTCCAATTTGTCGGCGGATGGCTCGCATCGATCCTGGTTTTGATATTTGCAGCGCCTTATCTGAGCGACGCATTCTCTTCGGGAAGCAACGTTCTGGCGGTCGCCATGCTGGACATCTATTCCATGCAGTTCAGCCTGGTCTGATCAGCTTTCGCTGGGACAGACTTGACGATTTGAGTTCTCGCCCTGTTTAAGGCGGCATGACCAAATCCAATCCTGGGCACTATTTCGAAGATTTCCATGTCGGCATGGTGATGCATCATGCCACACCATTGACCGTGACGACCGGCGATATCAGCCTCTATCGCGCCCTGACGGGTAGTCGCCACGCGCTGTACAGCGCTGCAACCTTTGCCCAGGCCAATGGCTACCGTGATTTACCGATAGATCCGTTGCTCGCGTTTCATGTCGTGTTCGGAAAAACCGTGCCGGATATTTCGCTGAACGCCGTCGCCAATCTTGGCTATGCCGATGGCCGCTTTCCGGTCCCGGTCTATCCAGGCGATACATTGACCGCTGTGTCCGAAGTGATCGGGGTGAAAGAGAATTCTAGCGGCAAGACGGGCGTCGTCTATGTGCGCACGCGTGGCCATAATCAGCGCGGCGAAGAAGCCGTGTCTTATGTTCGCTGGGTCATGGTCAACAAGCGCGACGCAGCGTCCGCCGCACCAGAGGCCGTCGTGCCGGACGTGCCGAAAGTAATTGACCCTGCCGCGATCGCGTTTTCGCGGGCCTATGCTGATTGGGACACCGGCTTGGCCGGATCAGCGCATCGTTTTGAGGCCTATGAAATTGGGGAGAAAATCAATCACGTTGATGGCATGACCGTTGAAGAAGCGGAGCATCAAATCGCAACCCGACTGTATCAAAACACCGCCAAAGTGCATTTCGATGCGCACGCGCAGGCCGATAATAGATTTGGCAAACGCCTGATTTATGGCGGCGTCGTCATCTCGATCGCCCGTGCTTTGAGTTTTAACGGCCTCGCCAATGCTGCTGAATTGCTCGGCATCAATGGTGGCACGCATACCGCGCCGCTATTCGCGGGCGACACGGTCTATGCTTGGAGCGAGGTACTCGACAAAGCAGTGTTGAACGAAACGGTCGGCGCGCTCCGATTGCGTCTGGTTGCCGTGAAAGACCAGGATCCAGGCGATTTCGCCCTGCGGGGCGAGGATGGCCGATATGCGCCCGGTGTTTGTCTGGATTTCGATTACTGGGCCGCTATTCCGCGATAGAATGTTCGAAAAAGGAGCGGCGAGGTGATCTTGTCCAAACGTCTCTTATTGTTCGCGCAAGGGCCTGAACATTTGCAAGATTTGCGGACTTATTATCTCGACAATGCTGAGCATCTCGATCCCTGGGAACCTGGACGGAGTGATGATTTTCATACCAGGTCCGCGTGGCGTGTGCGCCTCCTGGCGGCGGTTGAGGATCACAAGGCAGGACGCGCCTTAAAGCTGGTCATTCGTGCGCGCGAAGGCGGCGGGGTGCTCGGGGTTTGCAATTACTCCAATATCATCCGCGGCTCGTTTCAGGCCTGTCATCTCGGCTATTCTCTGGCACAATCTGCGCAGGGACAGGGCCTGATGTTTGAAGCCTTGGAAGCCAGCCTGCATCACGTTTTCACCAAACTGAACCTGCATCGAGTCATGGCGAATTATATCCCTGAAAATGAGCGCAGCGGACGTTTGCTTGCACGTCTCGGTTTCGAGACAGAAGGGGTCGCGAAAGATTATCTTCACATTAATGGCGTCTGGCGCGATCATGTTCTGACCTCCAAGATCAATCCCATGTTCCGATACGCCACCACGCCATGACGCCTCTTTCATCTCATCCACGCAACCCCATATGGCCGTCATGACCATGCTTTCAGGCCTTCCACTGATTTCGATCGCGCTGGCTGCGATGATTTCGGCCTTTATTCGGCTGGTGCAGACCATGCAGCTGCGTCAGCGTGTCGAGATCGGGCATACAGGGGTACGTGAATTGGCCGAACTTTCCGGCGTGACGGATCCGCAGGACTTACAGGACGTGTTCGGTCCTCCCGGTATGAATCGCGTTTGGGCGAACGTGAATCTGGCGACGATTGAAGCCAAGCGCCGGCTCGCCGGCTTTTTGATGAGTGATCCGCGCTTGCACTGGTTTTCGATCGCGGCTGGGCTCGGCGCCTTTGTGTTCAACCACTGGGTCGTGCAGATTCTGCTTCTGATTGCAGCCATTATTCAATCTGGAGCCTGGCTCAGCGCGACGCGATTACCAAAGTAATTCCTTTTAAATGCGCCTTGAAGCGACTATGTCACTCGCCTAGTCTGATCCTGAGGGACACATGCGCATTTGGAAGATGAACGGAGCGGGTAATGCTTTCGCCGTGTTTGACGCGCGCGATCGCTCATTTGCGCCGACAGAAGCCCAATTGCGCGAGATTGCCGAGACGATGCGTGCGGATCAGATCATGGCAATCGAAAGCGATTTACGTGCTGATGCGTTTCTGCGCTTTTGGAATGCCGATGGCAGCGAAGTTAAAGCTTGCGGCAACGGCACGCGTGCCGTCGCGCATTTATTGCTCGAAGAATTGGGTAAGGATGAAGTGCGCATCCAGACGGAAGCCGATCTGCTGAAGGGCGCGCGGGCAGAGAATGGCCTTGTCAGTGTCGATATGGGGTCGCCATTGATGGGATGGGAAGACATTCCGCTATCTGAAAAGATGGATGTGCGTGGAGTCGATGTCAAAATTGGGCCGATGGATGACCCGTATCTGTACAAGCCTGCTGTGGTCAGCATGGGCAATCCGCATGCGGTGTTTTTTGTCGATGACGTGAATGAGTATGACATTCCA
>JBCCDZ010000083.1:0-10627 GCA_039030525.1 Pseudomonadota bacterium
CTCAGGCGGCAAGAGCCCTTGTAGTGGCGGCGGGTGCACACAAGGCCCAGCCGTGATCCCAGGCGCAGGCATGGGCGGCTCCAATATGGGCCATGGCGGCGGTTATGGCGGCCAGGGCGGACATTGCTGTAAAGGGCCTAAGGGGCCTAGCGTGCACATCCCTGGTGTAAATGTCTCCGGTCCGAATGTGATGATCCACGGGTCAAACGTCTCGGTCCATCAGGGCAGTCTTGTGACGCACACGCAAAGCTATCTGAATACCCACGTCGCGAGCAGCGGCGAGAGCGGCGTTTATGTCGCTGGCGGTGGCGGCTATTATAGTGCGCAAGGCGTGGCGCCAACGGCGATTAACGAATTGAACGTGACGGGCGGCGAAGAGACCTATCTCGAGACCGTCACCGAACAAGTGCCGACAAAAGAAGAATTCTGCGAAGACGAGTTCGTCATTTCCAAGACAATCCGTCCTCTGCAAGCGGTCTGCATCGATGATAAAGGCGTGCCGCACCCGGCATCACGCGTCGATGCCAGCGATCGTGTGCCAGCCGGATATCAGGGCGAACTGTTCCGCTGCATGGCGGGCACAAGCATGCAGGTCACGCTCGGACATGTTGAGAGTGGCCAGGCGAGCTTCAAGCATGGCGAAACGTTTGCCTGCCGCAAAGGCGAGGCGCTTGTCCATCAGCGCGGCGGTGCTCTGGCATGTGCGCCACAGTCGCCTGCGCGATCATGTAATGAGCGGTCTTTGCTGCGTCGTCATGGCCCTGGCATAAAGCTCGTCGAAGCACACACCAAAAAGAAGACATGTGTTCCACGCACGCGCACTGTGATGAAGACAGTGGAGCGCCAAGTCGAGCGCACACGCGCGACGCCAGCACAATCCATGGTGTTTGATGGCGGCGTTGGTCAAGGCGTTCAATAGCCAACGACGTTTTCCAAAACAGATACAATGGGTTCGCTTGATAAGCTGACACTATTGACAGTGTTGCGGTTTTGCCGCGAGGGATCACGTTTGTGAGATTTCTGTATTTCTCGCCTTGTCAGCCAGAGGAACTCAACTACTCCTCCTCTTAGTAACCCTCCATTAAGAGAGGGCCCCCAGAGACAAAAATCAATTATATCATTCGGGAGACGTGAGTTGAAAAAAACCACTAAAACCACTTTTGGCTTGAAGGCTGGCTTGTCCTTTAGCGTCGGTCTGACAGCATTAATCGCTGGCAGCGGCTTGACCGCCATGGCGCAAGATGAAGGCGAAGAAGAAGCCAAGCGCTTGAACACCGTCACCATCACGGCGACGAAGCGGGAGCAAACCCTGCAAGATGTTCCTGTCGCGGTTTCGGTCGTCGATGAAAGCGTCATCGAGAAAGCAGAGATTCAGGATCTCGGCGATCTGCAATCCCTGGTGCCATCACTGACGGTTGGTCAACTGCAATCATCCGCCAACACCAATTTCATCATTCGTGGATTTGGCAATGGTGCCAACAATGCCGGTATCGAACCGTCAGTGGGTGTCTTTATCGATGGCGTTTACCGGTCGCGTTCCGCGGCGCAGATTTCGGATCTGCCTAACCTTCAGCGCGTCGAAGTGTTGCGCGGGCCGCAGTCGACACTGTTCGGCAAAAACGCGTCGGCCGGGGTTATCTCGATCATTACGCGGGGCCCACAATTTGAGCAAGGCGGATCTGTTGAAGCCGGCATCGGCAATTTCAATGCGTATCGCCTGAAAGGTGACATTACCGGACCTCTGTCTGATACCGTCGCGTACAGTCTGTCTGGTAACTACAATAAGCGCGATGGCTACGCAGATGACCTCGCAACGGGTTCGGATGCGAACCAGCGCGATCGCTGGGGAGTCCGCGGGCAGCTATTGATTGAGCCAAACGAGGACCTGTCATTCCGCGTGATCGGGGATTATGACCAAATTGACGAGATCTGCTGTGTAGCAGGCAACCTGGTCAATGGCCCAACCGGTGCCGCGATTGGATTGCTGGGCGGTCAGATCGATGCGGAAAACCCATTCTCTTATGAGGTTTTCAACAATTTCGACTCGACCAACGAGATCGAAAATGCAGGCATCTCACTGCAGGCAGATTATGCGCTTCCATTCGCAGACCTGACCAGCATCACGTCTTTCCGCACGGTCGATTCCCTGACCAATCAGGACTCTGACTTCACCAGTGCGGACTTGATCGATCGCAACGTGTCAGAAACCAATATCGAAACGTTCACTCAAGAAGTGCGACTGACGTCGAGCAATCCGGATGCGCCGTTCGATTGGATGGTTGGCGCCTTCTTCTTTGATGAGCAGGTCGAGGTCTCGAACGAGTTCTTCTATGGCGCTGAATTCCGAGGTTACGCAGATATCCTTGCCGGTGGCCCGGCGGCCTTAGCGGGTACAGAAGCTTTTGCTGGCGTTCCTCCGGGAACGTTTGGAGCCTTGGGCCAGGGCCCGATCGAAGAGTTTGGTCAGGACAACACCTCCTGGTCACTGTTTGGTACCGTCGATTATTACGTCACGGACCGGCTGACCGCCACGATCGGAGTGAACTATACTGAAGACGAGAAAGATGCCTTCGGTCGCGCGACAAATACGGACGTACTTTCCGGACTGGATCTCACGCAATTGGGGTATACGGCCGTACTTGCCTCGCTACTCGGCGATGTCGGTGTGGATATCACCAATCCAGCATCTGTTGGTCCGTTCGTTCAGGCCAATCCGGCCTTGTACGGCCAGTTGCAGGCCGGTGCGGCAGCTGCGGCACAGGATCCAACGCTGAACCCGTTTGGCGGTTTGACAACCTTGCAATTCCTACCGCCATTCCTGAATTTCCCGAATGCGGTGGAAAATGGCAGCTCGTCCGACAGCAATACCAGCTATACGCTGCGTCTGGCGTATGACCTGACTGATAGTATCAACATCTATGGCTCTTACGCGACCGGATTCAAGGCGACGTCCTGGAACCTGTCACGCGACAGTCGTCCGTTTGCGGCAGACTTCACGCCTGGATCGAACATTGTTGACCCGGTCACGGGTCAGGTGGTTGTAGCGGCCCCCTCTTCGCCGGTGCAAGATGCGGGTCTGGCGACGACCAATCTGATCGCTGGTACGCGTTTCGCGGGACCGGAAGAAGCCGAAGTGTTCGAACTTGGCGTCAAAGGCTCGTTCAGCAATTTTGCCTTCAACCTCGCGGTGTTTGACCAAGTGATCGAAGGATTCCAGTCAAACGTATTTACTGGCACGGGCTTCCAGCTCTTGAATGCGGGTGAACAGTCAACTCAGGGTATCGAATTTGATGCGACCTGGAACCCGACTGAGGCGTTGACGATTACATTTGCGACAACTTTGCTTGACCCGGTCTATGACAGCTTCCCGGATTCGGCGAGTGGTGACCTATCCGGGCAAACGCCTTCAGGTATTCCTGAAACTTCAACATCGCTCGGGTTCAATTATGACTTCACCGTCGCGAACTGGGACAGCTTCGTTCGGGCGGACTGGCAGTATGCCAGCAATACCGACTTCTTCGATGATGCTGCCAATCAGGCATTGTTGGAATCGGTTGGGTATACGCGCGAGGTCAACAATGTGAATGCCTCTCTGGGCTTCGTCTCCGAGAATGGTCTGGGCGTGACCCTTTGGTCGCGTAACCTGTTCGATGATGAGCGGATCACAACGGCCTTCCCATCTGTGGCCCAGGCCGGCTCGCTTTCAGGCTATCCGAGCCAGCCGCGGACCTATGGTGTGACGGTGCGCAAGACCTTCTATAGTTTTGCCAAACTAAAAAAGAAACGCCCGCACCTTTCGGTGCGGGCGTTTTCTTTGCTTGACCGCGAATAGAGCTTCAATGAATACAATGCCGTATCGTAGCGGATGAAAGAGAACCCAATGTCAGATACTCAGAGCCTGGACACGATCATCAATGAACTTGTCCAGCCGGTAACTGACGCAGTTTCGAGTTTCATCTTTTACAGTGTGCCGATCGCAGGGTCAGATGTGCCTCTGATTGTCTGCTGGCTGATCTTTGGAGCCTGCTTTTTCACCGTCTATCTCGGGTTCATAAATCTTCGCGGGTTTGGCCATGCGGTGAATGTCGTGCGTGGCAAATATTCCAACCCGAAGAGCGAAGGTGAGATCACTCATTTTCAGGCTCTGACGGCGGCTGTGTCCGGGACGGTTGGGATCGGGAATATTGCCGGGGTCGCGATTACGGTGTCGATCGGCGGTCCGGGCGCGATCTTCTGGTTGATTGTCGCTGGTCTGATCGGGATGACCACCAAATTTGTCGAGTGCACGCTGGGGGTGAAATACCGGCAAGTGAACGCCGATGGCTCGGTCTCGGGCGGACCGATGTATTATCTTCGCGCCGGACTCGCGGGGCGCGGACTGCCATCTTTCGGTAAGTTCCTGGGAATGTTCTATGCCATCAGCATCATCATTGGCTGCCTTGGCATCGGCAACATGTTTCAGTCGAACCAGGCCTATGTCCAACTCTTGCATGTCACTGGCGGCGAGACAGGGCCGCTTCAGGGCTATGGCTGGATGGTCGGCATCGTGCTCGCCATTCTCGTGGCACTGATCATTCTGGGCGGGATCAAGTCCATCGCGCGCGTCACCTCACGGCTCGTCCCGTTTATGATCCTGGTTTACATCATTGGCGCGCTGGCCGTGATTTTGATGAACGCCGCCAATCTTCCTGCTGCGGTCGCGTCGATTGTCACCGGTGCGTTCACACCTGCCGGCGCCACAGGCGGTGTCCTGGGGATCATGATTATCGGCTTTCAACGCGCGGCATTCTCGAACGAGGCAGGGATCGGCTCTGCTGCGATTGCGCATTCCGCGGTGGCCACTGACAAGCCGATCAGTGAAGGCTTTGTCGGCTTGCTGGAGCCATTCATCGATACCGTCGTGATTTGCACGCTGACAGGATTGGTCATCATCACGACCTTCCCGCCAGAGACATTTATGGCAGATGATCTGCAAGGCATTGAGCTCACGTCTGCGGCGTTCCAGAGTAAAATCTCATGGTCGCCCATTCCGCTATCGATTGCGGCGCTTCTCTTCGCGTTTTCGACCATGCTGGCCTGGGCCTATTATGGCACTAAAGCCTGGACCTATGTGTTTGGAGAAGGCCGAGGCAAAGAGTTTGCGTTCAGCATCATTTTCTGCGTCTTCATCGTGATCGGTGCCGCCGTGAAACTGGAAGCCATTCTCGATTTTGCCGACGCTTTGATCTTTGTCATGGCGATACCAAACCTGGTTGGATTGTACATTCTGGCGCCGGAGATCAAACGTGACCTCAAGGCCTATTTTGAACAGCTTGAAACCGCAGATTCGCGAATGGACGAGGCTTGATCTTCAAGCTTTGTTTCGCATCAGCCACAAGGCAATGACAAACATGATCAGCTCGAACCCGGCAAATTGCCAATTCGAGGCCAGGGCTGTGTCGCCATATGCGAAAGACGCGGCACGACCGACCACATAGCCGCCCATGTAAAAGGCAATGAAGCAGAGGGCCGGAAACTCGAACCGCGCGCGCAGGCTACCCAAACCGCAAAGGGCGGCGCCGCCAAGGCTGACGCCGCCATAAATGCCGCGCATTTCGAATATGCCGGACGTGCCGCCTATGGCGACCCCTAGGCGCGTGACCATCCCTTCCGGATCTGTGATTGACCAGAGCCCGAATGCGGTGAACATTAGCGCCGTTAGCGCCAGAAAAATGCGTGTCATCATCCGCACCACCTAGTCCGAGTGTTTCACCTGTCGAGCCTTCCTTAACGGTGCCAAGCTTTTTACTTGCCAGCGGGCGGCGCTTACGAGACAAGCGCGCTGCGAAAGTAGAAGGATTTCCCATGCCATTTGATTTGCCGCGCCATGACTGGAGCAAAGCCGAGATTGAAGCGCTTTACACGCAGCCGCTGGACGCCTTGGTCGGACAGGCTCTGCACATCAAACAGGCCAATTGGGCCGACGGAAAACTGCAAAAGAGTCAGTTGCTTTCAATCAAAACAGGCGGCTGCCCTGAGGATTGCGGCTATTGCAGTCAATCCGCCCATTTTGATACCGGGCTCGATGCCGAGAAATTGATGCCGCTCGACGAAGTCGTCGCGGCGGCCAAGCGCGCCAAGGCGAGCGGAGCGGATCGATTCTGCATGGGCGCAGGTTGGCGCTCGCTGAAAGATCGCGACGTGCCAAAGGTGGCGGCGATGATCTCTGCCGTCAAAGCCGAAGGGTTAGAGACCTGCGTGACGCTGGGCATGTTGGAAGAGGGACAGGCCGAAGCCCTGAGAGATGCCGGCCTCGATTATTACAATCACAATCTCGATACATCGCCGGAATATTACACGACCGTGGTGACGACACGCACTTATGCAGACCGGTTGGATACACTCGGCAAAGCGCGGCAAGCCGGCGTAAAGCTCTGCGTTGGTGGAATACTCGGCATGGGCGAGGGACGCGAGGATCGCATCGGGTTGATCCATGAATTGTCCAAACTGAGCCCGCATCCCGAAAGCGTGCCGATCAATATGCTGGTGCCAATCAAAGGTACGCCGCTGGGCGAAAGTCCGGCGATTAGCGTCACCGAAATGGCGCGCGCCATTGCAACGTGTCGGATCGTCTTTCCGAAAAGCTGGGTCCGCCTGTCCGCAGGCCGAGAAGGGATGAGCGAAGGCGAGCAGGCGCTTTGTCTTCTGGCGGGCGCGAATTCCATTTTCATCGGCGATCGACTTCTGACCACAGACAATCCGGGGGAAGATCGCGATCAATCCTTGCTCGATGCTGTCGGATTTGAAGCCGGGGACCGGGACGAGATGACCGTGGCAAGCAAGAAAACACTGATAGACGCGCGTTAGGGACAATATTATGAGCACCGACTTACAAGCCGTGATTTGGGATTTTGGCGGGGTGTTAACCTCGTCGCCTTTCGAGGCTTTTTCCCGATATGAAGCCGACAATGGATTGCCGACAGACTTCGTGCGGTCGGTTAATGCCGTCAATATTCAGGAAAATGCCTGGGCAAAGCTGGAGCGTTCAGAAGTCACAGCGGATGAATTCGACGTCCTGTTTCGGGACGAAAGCCGCGCTTTAGGCCATGAAGTGCCAGGAAAAGACATTCTCGGCCTGCTTTCCGGTCATGTCCGCCCAGCCGTGGTTGAGGCGCTGAAAGCCTGCAAGGCGCACGTAAAAGTCGGCTGTATCACCAATAATGCTCCAATTGGCAAAGGCGCGGGGATGAGTTCTGACTCATCAAAAGCTGCGCAAGTTGCGGAAATAATGACACTTTTCGACCATGTCATTGAGAGTTCGAAACTTGGCATTCGAAAGCCTGATCCGCGCATCTATGCGTTGATGTGCGAGGCCCTGGATGTCGATCCGGCCCGGTGCGTTTACCTTGATGATCTCGGAATTAATTTGAAACCAGCGCGTGCAATGGGCATGCACACAATCAAGGTCCTGAATGAGGCGCAACTTTTGCAAGATCTGAAAGGAGCAACTGGTTTTGGTGGTATATGAAATCCCTTTTATATGGCCTCAGCGCAGCCCTTCTCCTCGCCGCATGCGGGGGTGAATCCGCATCGCCTAAAATGCGTATGGCGGTCTCTGCAGCGCCGACGCTAATGTCGCTGGATGTCGACGTTGTGGAGGTCGAACAGCCCCCATTGCCGTCCGCGGTTGAGGCCAAAATCTCTGAAATTCGATCTGTTCTGGAACGAGACTCTTTGAACCGGCTGGTGCGACTGGCCGCGACTGAGGACAATTTCGTCTCCAATTTTGCAGACGAGTCTCACAAAGTGCATTGGGACCTTTTGCGGCGCACGGGCTTCGATCCCTTGCACCGTCTCGGTGACCTGTTGGATGGACCGCACGGCACGCGCCAGGTGGGTGACCAGACCTGGTATGTCTGGCCTGATTTTGCGGCGCTGGAGGCAGACGCTCTTTTACCTGAAAAGCTCAATTTTGCAGACCGTGCGCGTCTTGCCGATCTGGTCGGTGAGCCTGGCCTGGCACGCATTCGCAATGGTCAGGACTATCCTGGCATTCGAACAGCGATTGCCGAAGATGGTCGTTGGCTCTACTTTGTACATGAGACAACCGAAACCAAAGAAGCGACCCCTTAATGGCAGATAAAATTGGCGCGGAGGCCGGACTCGCACAGCTGACAGGCTGGGACAGTGTTGCGGGTGATCGCGATGCGATCTCTAAGACGTTCAAGTTCGCGGATTTCAAGACCGCGTTCGGGTTCATGACCTCATGCGCCTTGAAAGCCGAGCAGATGGATCATCATCCGGAATGGTTCAACGTCTATAATCGGGTTGAGGTGACGCTGACCACGCATGACGCAGATGGCGTCACGGCGCTGGATGTCGAATTGGCGGGATTCATGGATGCCTCGGCCAGCAAACTGAGCTGACGCCTAGCAATAGCTCGCGCCGAGAATAGGACCGAGCCGACCGCCCCGCTTTTCCTGAATAATCACGGCACAGGATTCACCTGCTTCAGGCGCTCGAATGCCGAGCGCGGTGGCGTCTCCTGTATAGGTGCCAACACGTTCGGCGGCGATGACGACATTGCGGCTCGATAGCACGGCCCCGCGATTCTCGCCGCGTGGGACCGCGGTGGTCTGTTGCGGCAGGAGGGTGAGGCGATAGATGTCTGCGGCCTGCTCGAGCGGTGTCTCGAACGCGGAGATCGCAACAATTGCGGAGTCTCCGTCGCGATCGATCTCGAGTTTGGCCGTGGCGTGAGACGCTTCATCGAGCAAACGTGAGACTTCGCTGGAGCGGCTGCCAACCGTCTCCAACCGGCCATTGATCACGGCTTGCGGCGTATATACGCCGGCTGTGTCGCGTAGCGTTCGATTGTACTGGCGTTGACGCGCAGTGTGATCCGGATCGGAATATGGATCCTTCCACGAGCCCGCCCGGCCATGCACGAGGCGGTCCCAATAATCGACATGCCATTCGAGCACGATCAGGTCTGGTCGCTCGGCCAGTTCTGCGAACAGTTTTTCGGCCGGCGGACAGGACGAACAGCTTTGCGAGGTGAACAATTCAGCCACGACGGGACTGTTCGCAGCACCAGTGCTTAGCTGGATGTCCTGCAAACCTTGCGCGCCGCTTCGCATAGAGACGAGCAAGAGGACGATGATGACAGTGGCCAGAGCGGCGAGCGAAGCGCGCATGAACAGACTCCTAAGTTCGATGAGCTTCAAATGCGCCACTTCTCGGTCAGTCTCAAATCGCGATTTCTCAACTTGGCGTGAGCAGACGTCGCCGCGTCAGGGCTTGCCTGTGCTCGCGCGGGGTGGCTAAACCACGGCAGTCTTAGATTTTGGAGGGCGAGCATGGGCCGCGTATCAGGTAAAAAAGCAATCATCACAGGGGGCGCACAGGGCCTCGGCGAAGCCACTGCCTGGATGCTGGCCCGCGAGGGCGCGAAAGTCACCGTCACGGATATCAATGGCGACGGCGCTGAAACCGTTGCAGCAGCGATCAATGCCGAACTCGGTGACGGAACCGCCTTTGCCTGGCAGCATGATGTGACCGATGGTGATCGCTGGAAAGCTGTCGTCCAGGAAGCGCATGACGCGATGGGCGGCCTGAACATCCTGGTCAATAATGCCGGCATCGGCTCGCTCGGCAGTGTCGAGGACGAAGATTATGGCATGTTCCAGAAGGTCATGCAGGTTGATGTCGATTCCATTTTTCTCGGTTGCAAATATGCCATTCCCTTGATGCGTGATCATGGACTTGGCTCAATCGTGAATATCAGCTCGATTGCGGGCATCATCGCCAGCGGCAATTACGTGTCGTACAATACGGCCAAGGCCGCGGTGCGCCACTTGTCGAAATCGATCGCGCTGCATTGTGCGAAAACAGGCGGGCAAATCCGCTCTAATTCTGTCCACCCGGTATTTATCAACACACCGATCCTGGACCGCACCAAAGAGATGTTCGGCGAAGAAGAAGCGCTGGCCAAGCTGGGCCGTCAGATCCCGCTCGGCAAAGTCGGCGAGCCAGATGATATTGCCTATGCCGTGCTGTATCTTGCCAGCGATGAAAGCAAGCTTGTCACCGGCACAGAGTTGAAAGTCGATGGCGGAATCAGCGCGATGTAGCGCTTGCATCGCGCGTACGTTCATGTAATGTTCTAGCCTCAAACAAGGAGGCTGGAATGATTGGTTATGTGACATTGGGAACGGCAGACCTCAAACGAGGTGCGGTCTTTTATGACGCCATCGGCAAAGAGATGGGCGTTGGCCGAATGATGGATGAAGACACGTTTATTGCGTGGGGCGAAATGGGCGGTGCGCCAGGCGTGGCGATCACCAAACCATTTGATGGTAGCGGACCGAGTGTCGGCAATGGCACCATGGTCGCGCTGCAAGCCAGTGGTCCTGAACAAGTGGATCGCTTGCACGCGATTGCGCTGGAACAGGGCGGCACCTGCGAAGGCAAGCCAGGGGATCGCGGCGGCGGTTTTTATGCCGCTTATTTCCGCGATCTGGACGGCAACAAGTTGAACGCGTTCTGCATGGTGGCGGCTGAGTAAGTTAAGGCTCAGCCAATCGGGCGCCGCGCCACGACCAGAACGGCGTAGGCGCCCAGCACCGCCATAACACTGGCAGAAACA
>JBCCDZ010000084.1:0-10571 GCA_039030525.1 Pseudomonadota bacterium
ACGCCGTGAAAAGCGCATTCGGTCTTCGCTGGAAGCTGCGCCAACCGTGTTTATTGCTGATCCAGAACTGCTCGCCGCCTATGACGGCGAAGCGGCAGAAGACATTTTCATCACCTCGCAAGCCGAATTGGTGACGACGGAAGCGCCGACTGACGCGTTCCGTTTGCCGGAGGAAGCGGGTGTGGCTGTTCTGCCGGGGCAGGCGAGTGGCGTAAAATGCACGCGGAGCTGGAAATATTTCGATCCAGAGACCGCAGATCCAGACTTTCCTGATGTGACACCGCGGGATGCGGCTGCTATTCGGGAAGTCAGAGGTAACGCATGACCAAACGCTTCCGTTATGGCTTGTTCTTCCTGATTCCGGTGATTGTGATCCTGGATCAGGTCAGCAAGTGGCTGATTCTGAACGAGTCGACATTCAATGCGATTGGCTGTCTCGACCAGACGCAAAGATGCGGACGGATGGACGTTTTGCCATTTTTCGATCTGAACATGGTGTGGAATCGCGGGATAAGTTTCGGGATCGGTCAATCTGAAGGCATTATGCGGTGGTTATTGGTCATTTTGACCACGGCAATTGCCATTGGTTTCACCGTCTGGCTGGTCAGAGCGGCGCGCCGATTCACTGGGATCGCCCTGGCGCTGGTGATTGGCGGAGCGTTCGGCAATGTGATCGATCGCGTGCGATTTGGCGCTGTCGTCGATTTCCTCGACTTTAGCGGCATATTGCGGCCATACTTTTTCAATTATGTGTTCAACGTCGCAGACGCCGCAATATCTGTAGGAGCGGTCTTGCTCTTTGCGGACCAGTTCCTAATGTCGCGACAGGAAAAAGCGGCTGGGGCCGTAACCGAAGATTAGGCGAGGACGCCCAAATGAGAACTGCACTCTTAATATCGACCTGTATCGCCGGCATGCTGGTATCCGGCTGTGCCGCGCTTGGCGGGACCAATAGCCCGGACGAGTTCCGCGTTGTGAAGAAGGCGCCGTTGGTGGTGCCACCGGAATATAGCCTGCGACCGCCGGAAGCGGGTTCAGGGACACCTTTTGAAGTCGATCCGACGCGCGCTGCGTCGGCGTCTGCATTCGGCGCCGATATCGGCCAGGATGCCAGTGCCTCGGAGCGGGCTCTGGTCGCCGCTGCCGGTGCCAATGCCGTTAGCCCTGTCATTCGTCAGCAAGTCGATTGGGAAGAGGCGCGTATCATTCGTAAATCTCAAAGCGTATCAGAACGCGTCTTGAACTCTGATGGCTCTGAGCAGGACTCAGCCGATTCCGCTACGGGCGGCGGTGACATCCAGATCGCACGCGGCAGTGGCGAACGACTGAAATTACCAGGTACCTAAGACCCTAGATTGATAATCGGGGAAGCACGCAGAGGACTTATGAAATATTGGATATCCGGCGGGCTTGCCGCCACAGCTTTTGTTTTTAGCTCCGCATTGGCCGATACGGCCGATGAGGTCTGGGCACCAGAAACCTTCACGCTCGAAAATGGTATGGATGTTGTCGTCCTGCCGGATCACCGTGCACCGGTGGTGACGCATATGGTTTGGTACAAGGTCGGCGCCGTGGACGAAGATCCAGGTAAGTCGGGCATTGCCCACCTGTTCGAA
The DNA here is from genome assembly GCA_039030525.1 of Pseudomonadota bacterium. GTDB lineage: Bacteria > Pseudomonadota > Alphaproteobacteria > Caulobacterales > Hyphomonadaceae > Henriciella. The sequence continues at coordinate 1,617 of JBCCDZ010000084.1, forward strand.
CATGTCATGTTCAAAGAGACAGACGATCTTGAAGACGGTGAGTTTGACTCAACCATCTCGCGTCTCGGGGGGCAGCACAATGCCTTCACCAGCTGGGACTATACCGCTTATTATCAGCGCGTGGCCAAGCAACATCTTGGCAAAATGATGGAACTCGAAGCTGAGCGGATGACCGACCTGATCATTGATGAGGATCCGGAAGGCAGCTTCATCACAGAACGCGATGTCGTCAAAGAAGAACGACGCCAGCGCGTCGACAATAATCCTGGTGTGATCCTGCGGGAAAAAGTCCTGGCGGAGTTTTGGAAGGGTCACCCTTACGAGATTACCGTGATTGGCCGAATGGACGAGGTTGAGGCTCTGACCCCGCAGGACGGCATTGATTTCTACAATAAATACTACTCGCCAGAAAACACGATCCTGGTCGTCGCTGGCGACGTGACAGGCGAGGAAGTCCGCGCGCTTGCTGAAGAGCATTATGGCACGATCGAACCGTCGGGTCTGGTCGATGGCAGCCGCAAATGGGCCGATGTGCCTGAGCTCACCGAGACGCTGGAGCTTGAACATAGTGATCCGAAAGTCCGCCAGCCGGTCTGGTACCGCTATTATAATGGCACCAGCCAGAAACGCGATCGCGACTTTTCTCTGGCTCTGGATGTCGGTCTCGACGTATTGGGCGGGGGCAATACCAGCCTGCTTTATGTCGCTTTGGTGGAGGAGCAGAAAGTGGCCGTGAATGCCGGCACATTCGCGTGGACCGGCTTGCACGATAATGGCCCAGCCGTGATCTACGCGACCCCAAGCCCTGGCGTAACTATGGAAGAGCTGGAAACCGCTATGATGGCAGAGATCTCCTCTCTGCTCGACACCGGGTTTAGTGATGAAGACGTCACGCGCGTGCGCAATTCCATGGCGGCCTCTGCCATCTATGCGCGCGACAGTCAGCAAAGCATGGCCAATCTGTTTGGCAGCTGGTTGGCGATTGGCGGGTCGGTTGAAGATTTGATGACTTATGAGGACGATATTCGCGCGGTCACTACAGAACAGGCGCTCAGCGCGGTGCGTCAGGTGTTCGCAACAGACAGAAACTATATTGAGGCGCAATTGCTGCCAGCAGAAGGAGACCTGTAATGAAACGGATCTCACACATTCTCAGCGCCAGTCTGGCCATTATTGCGCTCGCGGCGTGCGGGGCTTCCACGACAACTGAGACCACTGAAGCAGCGCCCGCTTTAAACGTCGATGTGCATGATGGCGAGTTTGCCACCATTCAACAATTCACGACGCCGGGCGGCGTTTCGGTCTGGCTGGTCGAAGAACCTTCAATCCCGATCCTGTCTCTGCGCATGGCCTGGACCGCTGGCGAGACCAATGATCCGGACGGCATGGAAGGCCTGACCAATGCCATGGTCTATCACATGAATGAAGGCGCTGGAGATCTTGATGCGCAAGCGTTTTTCAAAGGCATGGAAGAGCTGAATATGAGCTTTTCCTGCGGCGCATCGAACGAAAGTACATTTTGCAACGCCTCTATGTTGACGGACAATGCGAGTGAGTCGTTCAACATGATCGCGCTGGCCCTGTCAGAGCCACGCTTCGATGACGGGCCGTTTGAACGGTTCTTGCGGGAACAGGAAGTGGGATTGCAGACGCGCGAGACCAATGCGCGCTACTTGGCCAACCGTGCCCGTGCGGCGGCGCTGTATCCCGATCACCCTTATTCGCGTGAGACCTCAGCCGAGAGTCTGGCCGCGATCACCCAGGATGCGATGCGGGCTCAGAAAGACCTGCTAATGGTCAAACAGGGCATGCTGGTGACCGCTGTTGGCGCGATGTCGCCAGAGGAGCTGGCCCCCTTGATTGATCAGGCGGTCGCGACGCTGCCCGAGACCAGCGCACCGATTGAGACCGCGCCGGTCATGTTGGCCGCGCCGCAGTCAGAGCCTGTCACGGTCGACTTACCGCAACCGCAAAGCCTGGTCTCATTTGCAGCGCCTGCGATGGAACGCGAAGACCCGGATTTCTATACCGCCGTGGTGCTCAATTACACGTTTGGCGGCGGTGGCTTTCAGAGCCGTCTGATGCAAGATCTGCGCGTCGACAAGGGGTTGACTTATGGTGTCTATACCCAGGTCAGCAGTCAGGACAAAATCCAGCTCTGGACCGGTGGCGGTCAAACCAAGAATGAAAGCGCCGGCGAGTTCATTGCTGGCGTGGTTGAGAATATGGAGACAATGGTCGCAGACGGTATGACCGAAGAAGAGCTGGCAGATGCCAAAGCCTATCTTACCGGTTCATATCCGCTCGGCTTTGACTCCAATGCCAAAATCGCCGCGCGCATGATGGGTGTCCGCCTCGACGAGCTGCCGGTCGATTTTTTCGACAAGCGCAACGCCATGGTCGACGCGGTGACGCTGGAAGACGTGAACCGCGTTGCGGCGGAATATCTGTCACCAGAGAATTTCACCTTTGTGATTGTGGGACAGCCTGAAGGCCTGGACGGGTAAGTCTTGGCGGGGCTCCCAACTCTTCAAAAGGCGCAGGATGGAAGCCTGCGCCTTTTTGTTATCATTGTTCCGATGACGATTTTTGTTTCGGCAGCTATTGCTAGTCTGGTTAACCTCGATGCCTTCTTTGCGTTCGCCAAAACGCTCAATGACTGGATCCTCGCAACCTTCTCTACATTGATATCATGGGCGGTGTTCGGCTTTGTGCTGACCTGTCTCGCGGTTGTTCTGTCGCCGCTCGGAAGAGTCACAATTGGCGGGCAGGGCGCCAAGCCCATTCTTAAACCGTGGAGCTGGTTCTCGATCACGCTGTGCACGACAATTGCGATTGGCATTCTGTTCTGGGCGATGGCTGAGCCGCTCTACCATCTCTACGACCCAGGCGGCGCGGCGCGCGGGATTTCGGCCACCAGCGAAGCCGCACAACAATTCAGCATGGTCAGCCTGTTCATGCATTGGACAATCTCGCCTTACGCCATCTACACGGTGGCGGCGCTAACCTTTGCCATTGCCTACCACAATCTCGGTAAGCCTTATTCCGTGTCAGGTCCGTTCGTCGCCTTGCTTGGGCGTCCCTTGCCGCGGCCGGTTGCAGCTGGTCTCGATGCTGCCATTCTGTGGGCCCTGGTCATGGGCATGGCAGCGTCCTTAGGCGCCGGGATGCTGCTGCTCTCTGGCGGATTGGCGGATATGACCGGGCTGGCCAGCGGGCCATTCTCTCTGGCGCTGGTGGCGCTTGCGATTGCGATTGTGGTCCTGATCAGCTCATTGACGGGATTGCTGCGCGGTATTCGCATCCTGTCAGAAATCAATACCTGGTTCTTCTTCGCGCTGGTCGGCTTCATCATCCTGTTCGGACCGGTGCGAGACATGATGGTCCAGGGCGGACAAGCCACGCTGGGCTATATTGCCAGCTTCGTCGATCGCTCATTGATGATCGGATCCGCGAGCGGAGACGCTGAATGGGCCAAAAGCTGGACGACCTTCTATTTCGCCAACTGGCTGGCCTGGGCGCCGGTCACCGCGATGTTCCTGGGTCGCATTGCGCGAGGCTATAGCGTGCGCGCTTTTGTGCTGGTCAACCTGGTTCTGCCTGCCTTGTTTTCAATGGTCTGGATGAGCGTGTTCGGCGTCTTCGCCATGGAGACAGATCTGAGCCAGGCTGGCGCTTTGAAAGAGACATTGGATACGGGCGGGCCAGAAGCGGTAATGTTTGCGGCGCTCGATTATCTGCCGCTCAGCAGTCTGATGATCCCGGTCTTGCTGCTGGTCTCGTTCATTTCCTATGTCACCGCGGCGGACAGCAATACCGAGGCGATTTCGCAAATCTGCAAAACTCATACGCATGCCATGACGGAGCAAGATGAAGGCGAGCCGAGTGCGCCGCGACTGAAAATCCTTTGGGTCATCCTATTATGCGTCATGGCCTGGATCATGGTCGCCTTTAGCGGCATTGATGGCGTCCGTATGTTATCCAATGTGGGTGGTCTGCCGGCTCTGTTTGTGGTGCTGGGCTTACAGATCTGCCTGGTGCGGATGATGTTTCAGGCCAGCGATCTCAATCGAGTACGTGAAGTGCCAGCCGCAACGTGATAGACTGCGCGTCGGAGGACGCAAAATGAAACCTATCATTCTATCTATTGGTCTTGCTGTTTTCGGCCTGTCAGCCTGTGAACACACCGCGACAGAGACGACAGAAGCGGCAGAAGCGCCGACCGCGCAAACCTATACCGCGATCGAACAGTTTGCCGTGCAATCCGTATATGAAGCCCATCCGACTCGCGCTTTGGTCGACAAGATCGATCTGGTGCCGTCAGAGTCTGATCATACGGTGCTGCGCATTGAAATGACGGGTGCACCGGAATTCCGCAAAATCTATCAATTGCAAATTTCGCAATCTGAATCAGGCGCTTTTCAGCTCGAAAATATGGAAACCTTGCAATAAGTCAGGTGTCGACGAGCTGTTTGAGCTCCGTTGCGATGCCATCCAGCGTCTCGCGCATTCGTTTCAGGCCGCCGCCGCGTCCCTGATGAATGACCAATTGCTTCCAGGGCAGTTCTTCCGGTTCCGGGCTGCGAACAACCAAGTGACCGGATTTCGGCAACGCGCTGTTCAAAAGCGCCCCTGAAAGATTGAAGCCAGCTTGCTCATCAAACGCGCCATTGCGCGCATCTGCCTCGAAATTGGATTGTTCAGACCGGCCCACTGTATTGAACAAGATGGACAGGTCCGGGCGCTTTTCGTCGCTGACCTGTTCTCGCATGACCTGATTGAGCAATTTTACACCGCGCAGCGAATAGGCGTCGGGATGCATCGGGGTCAGTACGCGGTCAGCGGCTTCCAGGGCGCATCGCGTCAAGAATGTCGCGTTTGGATTGGTGTCGAAGACAATCAGGTCATATTCGCTGCGAAAATAGTCGATCATGCGCCGAAAATTGGCGCCGACCACAGACAGCGATTGCGGACTGGGCGCGAAGGCATATTTCGAGATCTCAAACTGCCCCGAAATCAGGTCAAATCGCCCGCCAGGGGCGTTATCACCGGTCAGCAAGTCATGGCAGATCACGTCCCGACTGACCGGCTCAAACGGCTCAGTATTGATGCTCGACCAGTTTTCTGCAGGCGATTGCATGTCATAGGCGTGCAACCGGGAGCGTTCGAACAGTGAAATCACCGATTTATCGCGTGCGGCGCTGGCGTCAGCATGTTCCATATCGAAGAAGGTCTGCGTCAGGTTGTATTGGGGATCGAGATCGATCAACAACGTTCGCCCACCAATGCTCGCTTGCCAGGCGCCAAAAACCTGACTGGCGACTGTGGTCTTGCCGACGCCGCCTTTGAGGTTCATCACCGAAATAACCGGACAGCGCCGCTCATACCGCGCTTTTACACTTGCTACCAAACGGTCCAGAGCCCCGTCATCATTCAGGGAATCTGTGAGTTGATCGGCCAACGCGGCCGTAAATTGCTTTGACAGCCGCGCATTGTCCGCGCGGATCGGGAACAGGGTCAGACCGCGTTCCACGGCGCGCAGCAGCTGCGCCTGGACAGCACGTGACCGGATTGACGAGGCCGAGACCAGAACCACCATGCCAAACGCATTATCAATCATCTCATTGACGGCGTCGGGATCATGGTCCTTGCTTCCGGGCGGCGTGTACCAGGTCGGGATCGCCGCGCGGCGCATAGCTTCGTGGACTTGCAACAAAGGATCAATGTCGCGGTGGCCGTGTGCAATAAAAAGCTGAGACATAGAGATGAAATCCGTCTGGGAGGCTTTTTTTATTTTGGTAGCCTGATTATCCCATCGGAGCCACACTTTCCTGTCATATCATCATTCGAAAGCTTGATTGTGTGACTTTGCCTGTGCATAAAGCGCGACCTTAAGGAGAAAGCCATGACTTGGACGCCAAGCAGCTGGCGCGCGCGCCCCGCGAAGCACATTCCGGAAGACTACCCGGATCTCGACCATTTGAACGATGTCGAGGCCCGTCTGGCTGAGTTTCCACCGCTGGTTTTTGCCGGCGAAGTGCGAACGCTAAAGCAACGTCTGGCGAGTGTAGCAGCAGGCGAAGCATTCTTGCTGCAGGGCGGCGATTGCGCCGAGAGCTTCAAAGAGTTCAGCGCCGATAATATTCGCGATACATTGCGGGTGATGCTGCAAATGGCGGTTGTTCTGACCTATGCGGCGTCAAAACCAGTGGTCAAAGTTGGACGTTTGGCAGGCCAGTTCGGCAAGCCGAGATCATCGCCAATCGAAGAGATTGATGGCGTCACGCTACCATCTTATCGCGGTGATAATATCAATGGCATGGCGTTCACCGAAGCGTCCCGGACGCCGGATCCAGAACGTCTGATCAAAGCCTATTCGCAATCCGCATCGACCCTGAACCTGGTGCGCGCCTTTACCCGAGGCGGTTATGCAGACCTGTCCAATGTCCACCAATGGATGCTGGGATTTGTTGATCGGTCCCCGCTCGGCGAGCAGTATCGCGACATGGCAGACAAGATTTCCGACGCCCTGGAATTCATGCGCGCTTGCGGCGTCACCTCACAAAGCGTGCCGCAAATGGCGCAGGTTGAGGTCTATACCTCTCATGAGGCGCTATTGCTTGGCTATGAAGAGGCGATGACCCGCGTCGATTCCACGTCTGGTGACTGGTATGACACGTCTGCCCATATGCTGTGGATCGGTCACCGTACCCGTCAGGTCGATCACGCCCACGTTGAGTTCTGTAAGGGTGTGAAGAACCCGATCGGCATGAAATGCGGCCCCGGCCTGGAAGCCGACGAGTTGCTGCGCATCATTGAAACCCTCAACCCGGACGATGAAGCCGGACGGATCACGCTGATTTCTCGGTTTGGCGCCGATGGTGTTGAGCAAGGGCTCGCCCCGCTCGCACGTGCGGTCAAAGCCAGCGGACGGACCGTGGTTTGGTCATGCGATCCGATGCACGGCAATACGCTGAAAACCGATACCGGCTTCAAGACGCGGCCCGTCGATCGGGTGCTGACCGAGGTGCGCAACTTTATCGACGTGATGAATGCAGAAGGCTGTGTTCCTGGTGGCGTGCATTTCGAAATGACCGGCCAAGATGTCACCGAATGTATTGGCGGTGCCCAGGCGATTTCGGAACATGACCTGTCATCAAGATATCACACTCATTGTGATCCTCGCCTAAATGGCGAACAAGCTCTTGAACTTGCCTTCCTAATCGCCGAGAAGCTCCTCGAGATTAAGGAATCCTCCCCAATGCCATCACGCGTAGCCGGATAAGCAGGACTTTTACCATGACCCAGCGGGCATGGCCCGCTTGGGCGCGGGCCTCTGAAATTCTAGACCTCTTGCGGCTGTCAGGGCCGATCGCGATCTCACGCCTGTCGTGGATGCTTATGGGCCTGACGGATGCAATCGTGCTCGGCCAGGTCAAAGGTCAAGAGCATGAGCTCGCTTTTATTTTAAATTCCTGGCTCCCGATCGGCGTCACTCTTGGCTTCGGCATGGGAATCTTGCTCGGTGTGCAGGTTTTGACGTCTGAACTGGTAGGACGCGGTGAAGAGCATCTGTCCGGCCGGATTTTCCGGCGCGGCATGGCCTGGGCGCTTGGACTGGGTGTTCTGGTGACCGCGCTCACTTATCTGGTGGCCGCACCATTGTTCAATTTCCTGTTCGTCCAGATCAATCCGAATGAAGAGATGAGCGCGCTGATGACGCCAGCCGAATTTGCTGGCGAGACCACGCATATCACTCAAATTCTGTCTTTGAGCCTGCTTGGCTTCATGATCTCGACCGTCTGCAGCTATTATCTCGAGGCCTTGCGTCGGCCGCTGATCGTGACGATCACGTCATATCTCGGCGTTGGGGTGAACCTGGTGATTGATCTGGCGCTCGTATTAGGCTGGTGGGGCATGCCGCAAATGGGCGGTGAAGGCGTCGCCTGGGCAACCGTCGGCTCGCGCTGGGCGATTACCTTTGCGCTGATCGGCTTTGTCATCTGGTTGACCCCGGCTCTGAAACCGTCTGAGCCCGGCCCCGGCAATGAGGGCACGCGCCAGATTACGGTTGGTGGCGGCAGCGCGATTTCGAATATTGCCGAATGGGGCGGGTTCAACCTGACCTATGCAATCGCCGCCTTTATCAGCATCGCGGCCAACGCCGTGTACGGCTATTCGGTTCAGATCATGGGCTTTTGCTTCATGTTCTTTATGGGCATTGGCACAGCCACGAGCGTCCGCGTGGCCGAACATTACGGACGCGGCGATATGCAGGGCGTGAAAGATGCCTCGCGGCTCGGCGTCGTGGCGACGATTGTACTGGGCGTGTTCCTGGCGCTGCTCATCCTGGCCTTCAAGGATGGCGTCGCCTTGTTACTGGTGAATAGCGAAGCCAGCATTGATGGGGTTCTGCTGGCGCCCGCGATTGCGGCACTTTTGATCTGGTCTGCTTTGGCCACGACGTTTGATGGCTTGCAGGCGACCGCCTCTATGGCCTTGCGCGCGCAAGGCATCGTTTGGGTGCCATCTATCATCCATATCGGGTCGTTTTTTGTGCTGATGATCCCGCTTTGTTACGCCATGGGCGTCACGATGGGACGCGGCGCACGCGGAATGATGGAAGCCGTCACAATCACGCTTCTGGTCGCTAGCGCCTTGCAATGGGGTTTGCTGGAATGGAAAACGGCGCGCCGCGAGAAGCGACACGCCGTTTGGAAAGAATCGCTTGAACAGCGATAGACCTTAGAGGTCTTTCAGAGCCGAAGCCGGTCTGAAAGCAGCAGAGGTTTTTTCTTTGATTTGGATCGTTTCACCCGTTGCTGGGTTGCGACCCTCGCGAGCACCGCGTGTTTTCGCAACGAAAGTTCCGAAAATTCGTACAGCACCACAACGTACCTTAGTGGCGGGCATTGGTGATGCGATCGCTAAGTGGTACGAAGCTTCGGTTAGTAG
>JBCCDZ010000085.1:0-10529 GCA_039030525.1 Pseudomonadota bacterium
AGCTTGCCGACCGAATTGCGATATTGAAATGCATATTGTTGCGCCATGGCGCCGCCCCAGGAGACGCCCATGACATCGACATCGCCCATGCCAAACCGGTCACACAGCTGGCGGGCCACGCGGGCCATCATCCAGGGACGATAGGGGAATTTGGCGGCTGGGCTTTCACCGACACCCGGCATATCAAATGTGATGATTTCACGGTCGCGAATCCATTCGCCGAGCCCGAATGCGAGCTCCATATTGGCGCCAATGCCGTTGAAGAAGAGCAGGGGACGTTTGTCAGACGCGGTTTCGGCCGGCCAGTAACCGACCCGCAGCGTGTGCGGCCCGACGGTTTCCATACTGATTTCAGGCAGGCGCGCTTTTGCGGTGCCGGCACGTTTTCTGGTGGCCATTCGGGCCTCCTTCTCCTGTCAGTGCCGCGCGAAGCTGTTCTTGCTTCTAGTCGAACACATATTTCCCTGGCGCATCATAGAGCGGTTGGAACTGCTCTGACCCACCTTCTTTCGGCGCTGGTTTCATATCGCCAGCATGTTCATGCAGCCATTCTGCCCAACGGGTCCACCAGGATCCAGCAACTTCCTCAGCTCCGGCTGCCCATTCATCAGCTGTAGCCTCAATACTCGTATTACGAAAGTACTTTGCCTTTGGATTACCGGGTGGGTTGAGTAGCGATTGAATGTGCCCAGAATTAGAGAGAATAAACTCAATGTTTTCAGAACCAAACAGAGCAGTGGAGCGATAAGCAGCTTTCCACGGGGTGATGTGGTCGGTCACACCAGCCACCACAAAAAGATCCGTGTCGACCTTGGACAGATCGGCCATATGCCCTGCAACTTCGATCGTTCCCGGTTTTGAAAACGGCTTCTGAATCCCGAAATCGAGGTAATCTGAATGCAGCTGAGCCGGTAAGTTGGTCGTGTCATCATTCCAGAACAGGACATTATATGGCGGGGGATCTTCGCCCATCAGGTAATTGTTGACGACATAATTCCAGACCAGATCATTCGGGCGCATCCACGCGAACATCCGGGCGAGATCATCGCCTTTCAGGATGCCTTTGCGGCGCGAATACCGGCGGGCGATCTCGAGACTGCGCGGCGATACCATTTGGCCGATCTCGCTATCGTCTTGCTCCGGATCGAGCACGCAGACCTGCAAGGTCAGCGAATTGATGCGATCGTCACCAGCTGCTGCGAGCAGGCTGGCAAAGGTCGCCGTGGTGATGCCGCCTGAACAGGCGCCGGAAATATTGATCTTGTCGCTATCGGTGATCTCTTTGATCACTTCGGTGCATTGGATCAGGCTGTCGACATAGTCGGACAGGCCCCACTCGGCGTGTTCCTTGGTCGGATTGCGCCAGGAAATGATAAAGGTCTGGAAGCCATTCTTGAGCAGGAACTGGACGATGCTGGTGATCGGATCGAGATCACTGGCATAGAATTTATTGATTTGCGGCGGGATGTTCAGGAAGGGAATCTCGCGCACTTCCTCGGTCGTCGGGGTGTATTGAATGAGCTCCAGCATCTCATTCTTCCAGACCACTTTGCCAGGCGTAATGGCGACATTCTCACCAACAACAAAGGGAGATTTGTCGACGCGGCTCGGCATGCCGCCATTCTTGGTCATGTCTTCATAAGCGTTCTGCAAGCCTTTGATCAGCGACAGACCGCCACTATCAATGGCACGCTTCTTAGCGGCGGGATTGGTCACCAGGGCATTGGTCGGCGAGATCGCATCGGTGATCATATTCATCACAAAGGCTGCGCGAGCATGTTCCATCTCGCCCAGCTTGAGATCGCCAACCCAATCGCCGAGATGTTCCTGCATAGCCAGATAGGTTTGCAGGCCGCGCTTGTAAAAGGGATTATTGGCCCAGGCCGGATCGCGGAACCGCTTGTCCTTGCGGTCAGGTTCGCGCTCTGAATTGCCCAGCAAGATGTCATAGGATTCTTTTGCCATCTTGCCGGCAAACTTGGCATTCGCCATCGGCGAGACGCTGGTGCGCCTTAACATCATGGCCACAGAGCCGAGCAGCTCCTGCCGGTTCAGTCCGCCCAAAAGTGGGTTTAGCGCGTTCGTTGAATCCGCTGCTGCTTGACCAATGTAATCCGCGGTCTTGCTCATATATGCCTCCGATATCCTCCCAGAACGAGGGGTCCCTCGTTCGGCACAAGGCTTGCTCTTATGGTTAAGAGTCTAAATTACGATAACCTTGGCCAATCAAATTCGTTCCATATTGACCTTTTACTGTCAAATATAAGCTGGAAACAGGCCATTCAGCCCACACGCGAACCGGGACCGATGAAAACACGCGATCGTATTCTTGATGTCAGTCTTGCGCTCTTCAATGCAGAGGGTGAAGCCAAACAAACGGCTGTCGATATCGCCAATGCGCTCGATATGTCGCCGGGCAATCTCTATTATCATTTCAAGGGCAAAGAGCCGATCATCGAGGCGCTGTTCGATCGGTTCGAAGAAGAGATGCAAATCATCCTCGGCGGCAGCCATGGCGCGGTTACCTCGATCGAGGACAATTGGGTCTTCGTCTATATCGTCCTCGAAGAGATTTATGATTTCCGCTTCTTCTATCGCAATGTTGGCGACATGATGGAACGCTATCCTGGCCTTGCCGGGCGTTTCCGCAAGATCCTGGCGATGAAGCGTCAGGCGATTGAGAATGTGCTGGGACAGCTTGAGAAGCAGAGTGTGATCGCTGTCGATCGGCGTTTGCGAGCGCCGCTGGTCCAGCAAATGCTGTCGACACTAACCTTCTGGCTCAGCCATGATCTAATCGAAGGGGGCAACCGAAACGGACCCGCTCTGATTCATGACACAGTGTTGCAATTCATGCTTTTGGTAGTGCCTTACATGGGCGAGGCGGGGGTCGAAGCTCTGGATGGCATGCTGGAACGGCACCGCGACCTGATCTCGGCTTAACGCCTTATTCCAGCAAATCGCTGACCGGCAACCCGGTTTCCTTGCGCGTCACAAATCGCTCCTCGAAGGCAACAATGAGACAGGCGCCAATGATGATGGCCGCACCAAGCCAGGTCTGCCAACCTGGATATTCAGCAAAGAACACAGATCCAAATATCCCGCTCCAGATCAGAGCTGTATATTCAAGCGGCGCCAGGCGTTGCGCTGGCGCGCGCGCGTAAGCCAGGGTCATCAGATACCACATCGCATATCCGAGTGCGCCAAGCAGAAGGAAGAGCAGAATGTCAGCCGGATTGACGGCTCCGAACATACCAAACGTGACAGGCAGCATCGCGATTGCCGGAATCGCATTGGTAAACAGAGCAATCGTCGTCGCATCCTCTTTCGTGGCGCGCATTCGCAGCATGACCAGCATTAAGGCGTAAAGGAAGGCGGCAGCAAAACAGCTGATCGCCCCCAGCACCCAGTTGTCACTGGTTGCGCCGGACTGCGGTCGCCCTGTAATGGCCAGCGCTGCACCTGCGAATCCAATGAGCGTCGCAATCAGAGTGACGAGCGATACGCGCTCTCTTAAGAGCAGCCAGGCGAGGAAGGGCACCATAAGCGCAGCAGTGAAACCGATAATGGTTGCGACTGCCAAGGGCAGATGCATCAGCGCGTAGAAAAAGGTAAACGCACCGCCCAGTTGCACCAGCCCGCGCGCGGTGTGAAATCGGGTCGCTTCCCAACCTGGCGCCGGTCGTTTTTGGGCCCGAAAAACAGCAAGTGCGATCATGCTACCAAACAAAAACCGCCAGGCCAGGAGATGGTGAAGTCCGGTTTGTGGCGCGACGCCTTTAACAATAGCATCAATACCTGATCCCATCGCGATCGCGATCAGCGCGATGAATAGCGGAAGAGACAGAGCAGCACGCATCCGCGCGCTGTAATCGCTTGCGGACATGAAAGCCAGACTTGTTTTATGGAATTATTTGATGGATTGCGCTGACGTCGTGTGCACGTTTTGCCCGGTTTGACTGGCACTCTTCAAGGTCATCTCAAATCGCCCTGAAACCTCGTCTGGCCAACCAAAATACCACCGCCCGAGTATATGCTGCCCACAATCAGACAGTTCGCCTTCATAATACCCAGGCTCGTGATCAACGCCTTTATAGGTTTTCAAGAAAACGACTTCGTCCGGAGAGATGTGTCCGCGCAGTGCGGCCTCGTTTTCCTTGTTCTCACAAATGTCGAACAGGCTGGGTTCCAACGTTGAGCCTTGCAGCCGGCCATGTTCAATCGTCAGCCACGCTGAAAACCGAACGCCCTCACGATCCTGTTCCCCGAGCCAATATTGACCCGACCAGTATCCGCTTAATGCGTCGAAACCATTCTCTATCCCCATGCCGACTTTATGACAGACTTTCGGGCGGTTCGGCAAGTCTTGCGCTAATGGGTTTTCAGTAATCCAGTGTATTACCGCGACCATTTTGTAACACTCTCTATGCAAGTAGGTGACACGCTCATGTAAAGCGCGATAGAATCAACGCCATCCATTCAAGAAAAGGGGTATGATATGGCCGCGCCCATCGTTTTTTTTGATATTGCTGGACCCGACGAAGCCGCGCTCAGGGCGTTTTACGAGACGGTTTTCGACTGGCCATGTGGCAAGCCTGAGACTTTTGCACCCGGCAATGCGTCCAATCTCGAAATGACGGTTCGCCAGGACCCGGCCGAAAAACTGTTCTATGTCGGCGTTCCAGATGTGACGGCGGCCCTGGCCAAGATTGAAGCCGCTGGTGGCAAAATCGACGTGCCACGCTTTGAGGTCCCGGGGACCGTCGTCCTGGGTTTGTTTTTCGACCCTGCCGGCAACCGTATGGGGCTGGTCGAAATGAACGGTGATACGCCGGTTATTCCCTAGCGCTGCAAATTCGGGGACGTCACTCAAATTGGAACGAGACTGATATTCATGACCGACTTTTCTAATGCTCAACTGGATGCCGAACGAAGCGATGCGGATGCTGCGGCTTTTCTTGAAAAGAGCCGATCAAAGCTCGAGCAATTGGAAACAATACGTCTCGACAAGTTGCGCATCTATGAGCAGCGCAAGAAGTTTGCGATCCCGATTGGCGCGATCCTGACGCCGTTTCTTGGCTGGATCGATTATTGGTTACTCATCTGGCAAAGCGGCAATGATGACACAGCGGCGGGAGTTTCGATCGCTGGCCTGGCGATGTTATGGGGCTGGGTAACGCAACCAAAGCGGCAATATGCGCGCGCATACAAGCGCGATATCCTACCCGATCTGGCGCGGCTGTTCGGCGATTTCCGTTACGAAGCCAAAGGCAAGATTCCGATGGACTGGATGAAGCCATCAAAAATTGTCCCCGGACACTCCCGGTATAAATCGGAAGATTATTTTGTCGGCGAATACAAGAATGTCGGAATCAATTTCTCCGAAATCAAACTGACCAAGAAATCCGGCAAACATACAGTCACGGTGTTCAATGGTCTCGCCATTCTCCTGACCAGTGGCACGCGCCGCTTTTTTGGCCACACGATCATGATCAGGGATCAGGGTAAGATTGGCGGCTGGCTGAAAAAACAAACCGCCGGTCTAGACCGCGCAGATCTCGTTGATCCGGAATTCGAGAAGATCTTTGACGTGTTCACCAATGATCAGGTCGAAGCGCGATACCTCATAGATCCGCGCATCATCGAAAACCTGAAAGCGCTGTATGCCGAATATAGCGGCAAGAAAATGATGGCGGCCTTCTATGATGACCACTTCCTGATTCTGATTGGCAGTGACAAGAATCATTTCGAACCGGCCAGCATTCAACTCGCAGCCACCGATGAGGCGAGCATCTTGTCGATGAAGCGCGAGATCGAGCAAATCCTGTCCATCGTTGATCGCCTGTCACTCTACGACCGGCGCAATCTGAGACGGTCTGAAAATGCTGCTTAAACGTCGACTTCGGCTTCCAGGGCATTGTCCTGAATGAACTGGCGCCGTGGCTCGACGACATCCCCCATCAAGCGCGAGAACATGTCTCCCGCTTCCAGAGCGTCATCGACCTGAACCTGTAACAAGGTGCGGGCATTCGCATCGAGCGTGGTTTCCCAGAGCTGATCCGCATTCATTTCACCCAAGCCTTTATAGCGCTGAATCTTCAAGCCTTTGCGACCTGAGGCAAGCACGGCTTCCAGCAGGCTAACCGGGCCCGTGACCGGAATTTCGCCCACTTTCTCATTGCGCAGGATCGCTGGCTCAGCATAGATCGGGCGAATGTTCTGGGCGATGCCATTCAGACGCGCTGCATCGGAGCTGACCAGCAATTGCGCATCAAGCACCGCTTTCTCTTCAACCCCGCGCACTTCGCGGACCAGGACGAGGTTACCATCCTCGAATCTACCTTCCCACGTATCCTCGCCTTCTTCTGCGATGATATTCAGGCGGGCCGCGGCGATTGCCGCTTCTTCGTCTGAAGCGCCAGGCGCCATAGCGCCGGCCATGGCCGCTTGTTCAATGATTTCGCCGGGCGCGCGCAAGCTGAGCCGCCATAGCGCTTGCTTGAACTGCGCCGCTATGCGGACACGCTCGCGCAGGTCTTCGCCGGCAATTTGCGTGCTATCGGCGAGGATCAGCACTTCGCCATCGGTGCCGGATTCAATCAGATAAGCGTTGAGCTCGTCATCATCTTTCAGATAGCGCTCGGACTTGCCACGCGACACTTTGTAAAGCGGCGGTTGGGCGATGTAGAGATAACCTTTCTCAATCACTTCCGGCATCTGACGATAGAAGAAGGTGAGCAACAGGGTCCGGATATGCGCGCCGTCAACATCAGCATCCGTCATGATGACGATCTTATGGTAGCGCAGTTTTTCAATATCGAACTCTTCGCGGCCAATGCCGGCGCCCAGCGCCATGATCAACGTGCCGACCTGGTCTGAGGACAACATTTTGTCAAAGCGTGCACGCTCGACGTTCAGGATCTTACCGCGCAAAGGCAGGATGGCCTGGTTCGCACGATCGCGTCCCTGTTTGGCCGAGCCACCAGCGGAATCACCCTCCACGATGAAGATTTCAGACTTGGCGGGATCTTTTTCCTGACAATCCGCAAGCTTGCCGGGCAGTGACGTGATGTCGAGCGCCGTCTTGCGCCGCGTGAGTTCACGGGCCTTGCGCGCCGCTTCACGGGCGGCCGCAGCTTCGACAATCTTCATCATCACTTGCTGCGCTTCTTTGGGGTGTTCTTCGAACCACTCTGCGAGCTTCTCATTCATCAGGCTCTCGACGACCGGGCGCACTTCAGACGAAACCAGCTTATCCTTGGTTTGCGAGCTGAATTTTGGGTCTGGGACCTTCACCGACAGCACACATGTCAGGCCTTCGCGCGCATCGTCGCCGGTAATGTCGACTTTTTCTTTCTTCGCGGCGCCGGTCTGAGCGGCATATTTGTTGATGATCCGGGTCAGCGCTCCGCGGAAGCCCGCTAAGTGTGTGCCGCCATCGCGCTGAGGGATATTATTGGTGAAGCAGAGAACATTCTCGTGGTAGGCGTCCGTCCATTCCAGGGCCGCTTCGAGCGTGATGCCGTCTTTTTCGCCGGTGACGAAAATTGTTTCCGGGATCAGCGCGTTCTTGGTCTCGTTCAGGTGTTGAACAAAGGCCGCGACGCCGCCCGCATATTCCAGCGTAATTTCATACGGCTCTGCCTCACGCAAATCCTTGAACAAGATGCGCACCCCGGAATTCAGAAATGCCAGCTCGCGCAGGCGGTGTTCCAGCGTCTTGCGATTATACACCGTCATGGTGAAGGTTCCCGAGCTGGCCAGGAAGCGAACCGCAGTGCCGGTATAGGGCTCGCCGCTTTCCGTGGTCGGGCTAGTGCCGACGGTTTTCAGAGGCGCTTCTGTGTGCCCACCATCGACGAAGCGAACATAATGCTCTGAGCCGTCGCGATGAATGGTCAGATCGAGCCAGACCGAGAGCGCGTTCACCACAGACACGCCGACGCCGTGCAGGCCGCCTGAGACCTTGTAGGAATTGCTGTCAAACTTTCCGCCAGCATGCAATTCGGTCATGATGACTTCAGCCGCGGATCGGCCTTCTGTCGCATGCTGTCCGACCGGGATTCCACGTCCATTATCGGTGATTTCAGCGGAACCATCCGGGTGCAGTGTAACCGTCACGAGGTCGGCATGACCAGCCAGGGCTTCGTCGATCGCATTATCGACGACTTCGTAAATCATATGGTGCAAACCGGACCCGTCATCGGTATCGCCAATATACATGCCAGGGCGTTTTCGAACGGCTTCGAGGCCTTTCAAAACCTTGATCGAGTCGGCGCCATATTCTGGATTAGTTTCGGCCGCGTCTGTCATCGGGTGATACCCCTGCAAGTGATTCGTCAAATTCCCTTCTTTTATAGGGGTTATCGGCCCAAAAGGGAAATTTGCGACTGGTATTTCTCATGCTTATTAATCTAATTAATTCAAGGTATTATGGGATTCTGGCGGGGGGTGTGATTATCGTCTCCCACTGCCCCTGCGAAAACCCGCTAATGTGGCTCAGAATCGACCGAAAACTGGAGGCGGAAATGAAGTGGGGCTTGCGTGTTTTAGCGGTCATAATCGTACTGGCACTCGGCGCATATCTCTGGGCAGAGGCCCGATTGAAACCGCTCGATGATGCGGCGCGTCAGAATGCGCCAGGAGCCTTTGCGAGCCTGTCAGACGGTCACTTGCACTATCGCTGGGATGGTCCCGAAGATGGACCCATCCTGGTTCTGGTGCATGGCTTCTCGACGCCAAATTTCATTTACGAACAAAATGTCGAGGCCCTCAACGCGGCCGGATTTCGAACTCTGCGGTTTGATCATTTTGGCCGTGGCTGGTCTGACCGACCTGGGACCCGGTATGACGTTGAATTCTATGATCGTACGCTGATCGAATTGCTTGACCATGTTGGCGTGGACGAACCCTTCGGTCTGGCGGGTCTATCCATGGGCGGGCCAATTGTGGCTGAATTCACGGCGCGCTATCCGGACCGCGTCGCGCAATTGGTTTTGCTCGTCCCTGCTGGTCTCGACACCGCTGGCGCCGATGGCAATTCTGCACGCTTGCTCAGCACCCCGCTCGTCGGTGAATGGATCTGGCGCATGTTCGGCAAGAGCATCTTGCTCGACGATGCCCAATATGACGAAACCGCGCGCGCGTCAGAAGACCGGTTACAAGGCGATGTCACACAGCAATTGGAGTATCGCGGTTATTTGCAGGCGCTCCTGTCCACGTTTCGTCACATGCCGATGACCGGGCGCGAAGAGACGTTTCAACGCCTGGCCGAGACCGGCGTGCCAGTCTTGGCGATTTATGGCGATGCGGATGAGACCGTGTTGATTTCAAGTGCAGCCAAGCTCGAGCAACTCCTGCCTGCCGGCGATATCCGGATAGTCGAAGGTGGCGAGCATGGCCTGAATTATCAGATGCACACGCAGATCAATCCCTGGCTGGTCGACTGGTTCTCTCAATAGCGTTCGGCAATCGCCACTAATGCTGCATCCATTTCAGCGATGGCCGATCGGGTTGCCGGTGGGCGATCATTGGCGATGATCGAGAATAGCAATTGCCGTCCGCTGGTGGCGGTCATCACGCCGGACAGAGCATTGGCGCCATTTAGAGTGCCTGTCTTGGCGAACACTCTGCCTTCCAGAACGGTGCCTTTGAAGCGACGCTCCAGCGAACCATCAACGCCGCCTATCGGCTGATCGGTGAGCCAGGCGTCAAACCAGGGCTGTTCTGCGGCAAAGCTGAGAAGTTGAACCATGGCGCGGGGGCTGATCCGATTGTAAATCGACATGCCCGATCCACCATGCAGCGTAATCCCCTGTTCGGTGACACCCGCCAGCTCCAGAAATGCCTGAAGGCGAGCAACGCCATAATCGCGTGAGCCGGTCCCTTCCAGCGTGCCAAGGCGCCGTAAAGCGATTTCAGCGTGCAAGTTCTCACTATCCTTGGAGATGCGTTTCAGGCTCTCCGTTAGAGGCGAGGCAGGCAGGGTCGCTATAGCGTCCTTGGGGCCCATCATCGGGCTAGTAATTAAGACGGCGCGTTCGCTGTCTTCATCTGGCACTTCATCAGACAAGCTTAGGGGCCGGTGCTGTGCGCTAACCGCATCAACAGAAATGCCGCGCGCTTCCAGAAGTCGTTTGAATCGCAACGCCACAAACTCAGCCGGATCATCAATGGCAAGACCAAAGCTGAGCGTCGGCGAACCGGCTGGGACCGTGCCATAGAGGCGCACCAGATCGGCGCCTGGATAGCGCTCGATCCGCAAAGCTCGGTCCGTGTCCGCAGGACTGGTCGTGACCTCATTAGCGATGGTGTAATAAGTGTCACCGGGCTGCCAAGCGGCCGTGACCGCGTCACCGGTTTCGGCCCCGGGCACAATATCAATCCAGACCAGATTATCGTTCACGCTGAGCGCCGAGACGGCCGTGCCATAATAGTATTGCAAGTCTTCAATGCTCCAGCCGACGCCCCAGCGTTCGAACGGAAACAAACGATCATCGCCGACCACGCGCGCGACTGTGGTCAGTCCG
>JBCCDZ010000086.1:0-10442 GCA_039030525.1 Pseudomonadota bacterium
CGAGGCCCGCGAGCACGTCGCCGGTTCCAGCTTTGGCGAGATAAGGCGAAGCATTTGTATTGAGCGCAGTGCGTCCATCAGGCGCCGCGATGACGGTATAAGGACCTTTCAAGACGATCACGTGTTCGCTGACCCTGGCCGCTTCCGGGGCTTGTTCAGCGGGTTGCTTGGCTGACGTTTCAAAATATCGTTCAAACTCAGCTGCGTGCGGGGTCAGAATGCAGGGGCGGGTGGCCAGTTCCGGCGACAGTCGAATGGCGTCAGCATCAAGAATAATAGAAAGCCCCGGATCTGCCACGATCAGCTGTCTGGCTTGTGTATCAGAGCACCCACCAGGACCTGCAAGCAAAGTGGTTGGGCGATTGATGTCTTCAATTGCGTCCGCTTTGATCATGATATCGGCGGGCAGGGTCGCGCGATAGATATCAGACTGTTCGTCGCTCAAAACTGTGACAAGTCCCGCGCCGATGCGTGAGCAGGCCTCTGCAGCGAGCCGGGTCGCGCCGGTATACAAATCGGCGCCTAGTATGACGGCGTGGCCGCGATGATATTTATGCGCATCCGGCGCCGGTTGCGGCAATGCCGACGACCAAAGCACAGGAGAATTGCTGATCACGTCCATATCTATTCTGCGAGCACGGGCTCTATCGCTTGTGTGTCCAGCCACGCGCTGACATCGCGCAATGCTTGGATGGCCTGCGCCCTTTTCTTGGCACGGCCTTTGTCTTTGCCGCGCAGGCGTTTTCCGGTTTCGGGATGGGTTGTCTGCACCTCATCCGGGTTGGGCGGTGGAAACAGACCAAAATTGACATTCATGGGTTGGAATGTGGCTTTGCCTTCCAGGTGACCGCCGGTGATATGCTTGACCAGTGCGCCAAGCGCCGTTGTCTCAGGTGGATTAGGCAGAGACCGTCCAAGGCGGTCAGCGGCTGCGAACCGGCCTGCCAGCAAGCCCATGGCGGCGCTCTCGACATAGCCCTCAACGCCGGTGACCTGACCGGCAAAGCGTAAGCGTGGCATGGATTTCAAGCGAAGCCGCTCATCCAATAGTTTAGGAGCGTTGAGGAATGTGTTGCGATGAATGCCGCCGAGACGAGCAAATTGCGCATTTTCCAGGCCGGGGATCATTTTGAAAATATCAGCCTGGGCGCCATATTTTAGCTTTGTCTGAAACCCGACCATGTTCCACAGCGTGCCAAGCGCATTGTCCTGGCGCAATTGGACAATCGCATGAGCTTTGACGTCCGGATTGTGTGGGTTGGTCAGGCCGACGGGCTTCATCGGTCCAAATCGCAGCGTCTCGCGGCCGCGTTCGGCCATGACTTCGATCGGCAGGCAGCCTTCGAAATATGGCGTCTCTTTTTCCCAGTCTTTGAATTCAGTCTTGTCACCATCAATCAAGGCATCGATGAACGCGTTATATTGCGCCTCGTCCATGGCGCAGTTGATGTAAGCTGCGATGTCGCCATGCGGGCCTGGCTTGTCGTAACGCGATTGGCGCCAGGCTTTGTCCATATCGATGCTGTCGAGATAGACGATAGGTGCAATCGCATCAAAGAAAGCGAGATCTTCTTCGCCGGTTTCTGCGCGAACGGATTCGGCCAATGCGATTGAGGTCAGGGGCCCCGTCGCGATGATAACGCTCGTCCACGCTTCTGGCGGGATGCCTG
Source organism: Pseudomonadota bacterium (assembly GCA_039030525.1). Classification (GTDB taxonomy): domain Bacteria; phylum Pseudomonadota; class Alphaproteobacteria; order Caulobacterales; family Hyphomonadaceae; genus Henriciella. The sequence goes on from JBCCDZ010000086.1 coordinate 1,671, forward strand.
TGATTTCTTCCCGCACAATGGTGATCAGCGGGTGCCTCGAAAGCTTGGCCGTAACGGCTTCGGCAAAACCTTCACGGTCGACGGCCAGCGCGCTGCCCGCAGGGACCTGGTGTTGGTCTGCTGTCGGGATGATGATGCCATTGGCGCGGCGCATTTCTTCATGCAGCACGCCGACCGCGTTCAAGGTATGATCGTCAGACCGGAACGAGTTCGAACAGACGAGTTCTGCAAGCTGGTCGGTTTGGTGCGCATCAGTGCCTTTGACGCCGCGCATTTCGTGCAGAATGACGGGCACGCCCATGTTTGCGGCTTGCCAGGCGGCTTCCGAGCCAGCCATGCCGCCGCCAATGATGTGAATAGGGTCGATCATAGTCATGCGCCGGATGTGCGATTGATGCGGGCTCAGGTCAAGCGCGATGTCGCAGACAGGGGCTAGGCATTTTCATGGACGCTCTCTACATGGAGCGCATGACGAATTCAGCCCTTTCTCCCGAATCCATTCTATCCACGCTCATCGATACCTGTATCAAAGCCGGCGCCAGCGATGCTGATGCCTCTTTTTCGCGGTCTGATGGAGTCAGTATTGAAGTCTTGAACGGCAAGCTGGAAGGGATTGAGCGTTCAGAATCCCAAGGCGTGTCTCTTCGCTGCTTCTTTGGCCAGCAACAAGCTTCAGTATCGGGGTCAGAAACGTCTGAGGACGGCCTAAAAACACTGGCTGAGCGCTGTGTTGCTATGGCGAAAGTTGTCCCCGAAGACCCATATTGCGGTTTGGCAGATGCGGCCGACTTGGCGACCAATATGCCAAAACTCGACCTCACCGGCGATGGCGAAATTGCCGCTGACCTGATGGAACGTGATGCGCTGGAAGCGGAAGCGGCAGCGCTTGCCGTTGAGGGCGTGAAGCAGGTCTCTGGATGCGGTAATGGCTGGAGCACTACAGAAAGCTGGGTCGCGGCGAGCAATGGATTCTCCGCGTACAAGAAAAGTGGCTCTACGGGACTTGGTCTCGCGGCCGTGGCGGAGAAAGACGGTGCGATGGAGCGGGATTACGAGTCGCGCTCTGTCCGACGGCTTGAAGACCGCCCTTCGGCCGTGGAAATTGGCCGCATCGCCGGCGAACGAGCGGTAGCACGTTTAGCGCCGCGCAAGATCAAAACACAAACCGGGGCGGTGATTTATGATCGCCGTATCGCTGGCAGCCTGATCGGTGCTTTTCTGTCCGCAATTAGCGGCCCGAGCGTCGCGCGAGGTGTGTCATTCCTAAAGGATCACTTAGACGCGCAAGTCTTTGCAGATGGTGTCAACTTGATCGACGATCCTTTCCGGGCCCGCGGCATGGGCAGCCGTGTGCATGATGGCGAAGGCCGAGCTGTGGCGACGAATAAACTGATTGAAAACGGTGTGTTGACACGATGGTTGTTGAACGGCGCGTCTGCTAAGCAGCTTGGGCTGGCGCCGAATGGTCATGCGTCAGGCGGCTTTGGTGGCAATCCCGGCGTCGGGGTTTCGAACGCCTATCTGGAAGCTGGCGACAAAACACCTGCCGAACTGATGGCGCAAGTGAGTCAGGGGCTGCTGGTGACGGATATGTTTGGTCCCTCCATCAACCCGAATACAGGCGATTATTCGGTCGGCGTGGCTGGGTTCTGGTTCGATGGCGGTGAGATCCAGCATCCCGTGTCAGAAGTGACGATTGCGGGGGATTTGCCTGGCATGTTCAAACGCCTGGTGCCAGCAGCAGACCTGGAATTTCGTGGCACTCGCGATGCCCCGTCCATCTTGATTGAGGATATGTCGATTGCCGGTGAGTGATCTTGATCGTGAAGACCTGGACATTCTGAAAGCCGTTGCGCGTGAAGCCAGCAACCTGGCCTTGGACTATTTTGAGCGCTCGGATGTGCGGTTCTGGGATAAATCCAAAGGGCACCCGGTGACCGAGGCCGATCTGGCCGTCAATAATCTCATCCGGGATCGATTGATGACGGCTCGGCCAGACTATGGCTGGTTGTCCGAAGAGAGCGCGCTCAGCAATGATACCCGGACCGCAAAACGCGTTTGGATTGTTGATCCGATAGATGGCACTCGTGCGTTTATGCGCCAGGAGCCATATTGGTGCATCGGTCTGGGTGTGCTGGAAGCCGGGCGTCCCCGCGCAGCAGCGGTCTATGCGCCGGTATTGAAAGAGCGGTACACAGCCGTGAAAGGGGGCGGAGCGTTTCTCAATGATCAGCCAATCCATGTGACATCATGTGGTCAGGAACACCGCTGTCGTTTGATCACAAATGAAGGCATGCTGACCCATCCAGGCTGGCAAGAGCCATGGCCTGAAGTCGAGCTGGCGCGGCCAAAGCCAAACGCGACATTGCTTCGTATGTGTTGGGTCGCGGCAGGAAAGTTCGATGCAGTGCTGACACTATGGCGCAAATCCGACTGGGATCTCGCGGCCGGGGTTCTGTTGATCGAGGAAGCAGGTGGTTTGGCCACGACCCACCTGGGCGAACCATATGTGTTCAATCGCGGCGAACCTGCACAAAGAAGCCTATTGGCGGCTGGAAAGGCGCTGCATTCCCTGTTATCAGCCCGAGTCAAAGGCGTACGATTGCCAGATCCAAACTGGACCGTGCGTCCCTATGAACGAACACAGCTGACGGAGCGCCAAGATATGGGCGAAACTGACACAAAACAACTGCTACACATCGTGATCGGCGGCGAACTTAAAGATGTCACCGATGTTGAATTCGAGGACTTGTCCAAGATTGATTTCGTCGGGGCCTTTCCGAGTTACAAAGCGGCATATGATGCCTGGAAAGGCGCAGCGCAGCGGACGGTCGACCATGCCGAGACGCGGTATTTCATCCTGCATGCCCACAAACTGCTAGACCCAGAGACGGGTGACCACCATCACGTCTAGTCCAGACAAACCCTCAAATCGACGCTCATTAGCAAACCTCTTAAGAGCGCATTTCTGGCCGCATAAGACCTGGTTTATTGCGGGCACTGTATTCGCCGTGATCACTGCGCTCAGCGCCGTAGGGTATGGCTTCGTGCTGGCTTTTGTCGGCAACACATTACAGTGTCAGATGCAAAGCGGGGCGGGCGATGCCTGCGAGATGGTGCAGTCTATTACCAGCGGCACCGGCCTGGATACGACATATGGCTGGGTCTGGTTTGGCATTATAACGATTATCGCCCTGACCACGGCGCGGGCTTTGTCCATGTATGCGATGACTCTGCTCAACAATACCGGAGTCCAGCGCGGCCTCGTCTCAATCCAAAGCGTACAGTTTGATGCTCTGACCGATGGCGATTTCGCCCGAGTATCTGGTGACAGTTCCGGCGGCTTCGTTTCGCGCTTTATCAATGATGTCACCGCAATCCGTGATGCCGCACTACGCTTTGCGAATAATTTCACAAAAAGCCTGGTCACGGTGATCGGGGTGCTGATCTATCTCTTCATCCTCGACTGGCAATTGGCATTGATCATCCTGGTGGTATATCCGCTTGCGCTGGGGCCGGTAATTGCCCTCGGCAATTCCATTCGCGGACGCGCCAAAAAAGCGCAGCAACAGATTGGCGAAGTGACGGCTCTGGTTTCAGAAGGTTTGCAATCAGCCCGAGTGGTCAAAGCCTATGGGCTGGAATCTTATCAGAAGCACCGTGCACGGTCGGGGTTTGCCGAACGGTCGAGACTGTTCCTGCGTGTGCTCAGCCAACGCGCCGCGGTCGATCCGATTCTGGAAGTCGTTGGCGGTATTGCGATCGCGGCCTTGTTAGGATTTGTCTCCTTCCGTATCGCAGCCGGTACAAACACGCTTGGCGATTTGCTTGGCATAATTGGCCTCATTGGCGTTGCCTCGCCGGAGGTCAGAGCGCTCGGATCCATCACTGCCGTCGCCCAGGAAGGCGCAGCCGCGGCGGATCGCGTCTACGACATCGTCGATGCGCCAGCGACCGTTGTGGACCCGCCAAATGCCGTCACGCTCGAGCAAGTGCGCGGTAACGTGGCGTTTGATGTCGTGACGTTCTCATATCCGGACGGAACCTCGGCATTGGCGGGGTTAAGTTTCACGGTTGAACCTGGCGAGACAGTCGCGCTGGTTGGACCGAGCGGTGCCGGGAAGTCGACGGTCTTCAATCTGCTTTTGCGGCTCTACGATCCAACTGACGGTACCGTCACGGTGGATCGACACGATATTCGCAAACTCAACGCCAACAGTCTTCGGGCATCGACCGCTTTGGTCTCTCAGGATACAGCGCTGTTTGACGATACGATCGGCGCAAATATCGCGCTTGGACGTTTAGGCGCAGAACAAGCGGCGATTGAGGCGTCTGCGCGAGCGGCCAATGCGCATGATTTCATTCTCGACATGCCGGGCGGTTATGATGCCGAGGCGGGCGAGATGGGGCGCAATCTGTCAGGCGGGCAACGTCAGCGCGTCGCGCTGGCCCGCGCCATTTTGCGCGACGCGCCCATTCTGTTGCGTGATGTAGCAACCACTGCCCATGATGCAGAAAGCGAAGCCAAGGTTCAGGACGCACTCGCCGATTTTGCTAAGGATCGCACGACATTGATTATCGCGCATCGGCTCTCAACTGTGCGGGCGGCGGATCGAATTATCGTGCTGGATGGCGGGCGTGCGGTTGAAAGCGGCACACATGACGAGCTGATGGCGCTGGATGGCGTCTATAAACGTCTGGTCGAAGCTCAGCTAAACTAGCTTGAGGCATCCTGTAGCGGGCGTTCAGCCGGCGTTTGTTCGGCCGCCGTCTTCAGGAAGCGCGCCAGCTTTTCAGAGCTCTCTGCCCCCTGTACCGCGATTTGGCGGTGCGCAATAAATGTTGGCACGCCGGAAATGCCCATTTGGCGGAACATATTCTGCTCATTCCGCGTATTCTCAACGTCCGCGTCGCCGGACAGAAGGTCGGATACCAGATTTGAATCCAGACCGATCTTGGCTGCGCTTGTCACCAGGACCTCGTGGTCGCCAATATCCTCACCTTTTGCGAAATAGGCTTCAAACAGGGCTTCTTTGGCTTGCAAGCCGAGATTTTGACCTTGGGCCCAGCGCACCAGGCGATGCGCGTTGAAACTGTTCGGACGCCATGTGATGCGGTCGAAATCGAACGGGATGTCCAACTCTTTGCCATATGTGATCAGAGCGTCGCGCATCTGATTCGCGCGCTCCTTGCTTTGATCAGATCCAAAGCGTTGTTTCATATAGGCTTTATAGTCCGTGCCACCAGCTGGAATAGTGGGATCCAACTCAAACGGTCGAAACAGGATTTCGACATCGAGCTCGGGCACCAATTCCACGGCACCCTGGAACCTTCTCAAACCAACCCAACACCATGGGCAGACCAAATCTGAGACCATTTCGATATGTAGGGTCATGAGGCGGTTCCTTTTGCGGCATGGGCTTTGAGGTGCGCAAGATCGACAATAGCCAGCGTCTTGTGATGCGTCGATTCAAGATGCACAGGCGGTGCAACGCCCATTTGGCGCGCCTCTTCCCAACGTGCGGCGCACAAGCACCATTGATCGCCTGGCTTGAGGCCGGGAAAGCGAAATTCCGGGCGCGGCGTAATCAGATCATTGCCGCGATTGAAACTGTAATTCAGGAACTCTGCGGTCACGGAGACGCACACTGTGTGCATACCGTGATCCATGGCGCCCGTATTGCAGCAGCCGTCCCGGAAGAACCCGGTCAACGGATCATGGCTGCAAGAGACCAGATCATGGCCGAGGACGTTTCGAGCTTTTGTCTTTGTTTCGCTCATGCCAGGACAGGCTTTTCCGGTTTGCCAGCAGCCGCCTTCAAGACGCCCCAATAGCCGTGCTGGACTTCCATTTGATCGGTTATGCCTTTGGACTCCAGGAGCGCATGCGCTTCGGCAAGACGATAGAAGGGCAAGTGCATGAACATGTGGTGCTCACAATGATAGTTTACCCAATAGGGCGCGATAAAGATGCGCTCGAGCAGGCTGGCATGCGTGGTTCGGGCATGCCGCATCGGGTCATTATGGTCCGGCACGACCGCGTGCTCAGCGATATTGCGCAGGCGCGTCACCATCATATTCCAGGTCGCCATAGGCAACAGCCAAAGCACAAAGAACGCCCACCAATGTCCGAGCAGGATCAGGATGGCGAGCAATATGGCATTGGTGATGAGATAAGGCACGGCCGCTTCACGGGCGGCTTGCATACGATTGGCCGTATTCACTCCTTTACGAATTTGCAGTCCGAACGCGTTGGCAAATTGGTTTAGGCGTTGCTTGTAGAATGTCTGTCCGGTGAGATCGCGAATGATTTTTCGCTTGAGCGATGATCTTGTGATCGGAAACGGAGCCGACAGAACCAGGTCCGGATCTTCCGGTTGCTGCGCAAATTTGTGGTGCTGCAAATGATACGGCCGATAGGACCGCAAGCTGCCGCCAATCGGAGCGCCAGACAGCCAGTGGCCAAAAAAGTGATTGATCGGCTTGTTTTGCGACAGTCCGCCATGCGCGGCTTCATGCATGAGCACAGCCAATCCAAGTTGGCGCGCGCCGATGACCGGAACGGCGAGAATAATCAGTATGGGCTGCCAAATGGCAGCGGCCATGGCGAGGCCTATTACCGCCCAGCAATGCATCACCATGCCGAGCCCCATCAAATCGGAGCGGCGAGAGACATGCTCCCACTCTTCGCGGGTAAATAGATCTAGTGGACGGATTCGTTTTGCTGCGGCCATGAGGTGAATATACAGGCTTTTCCTTACGGCAGACAAGAATGGCCTAGAGGAAAGCGGCGATCACCAGTCCGGCAACAATGATCGCGCCGGCCCAGACATTCGACTTGAACATATCCAGCGCCCGCGCCTGGCGGTCGATAGAGAGCTGCGAGACCTGCCACAGACCATGGGCAAAGAATGCCAGCGCCAGAATCGCGCCAACCCGTCCAGCGCCCGCAAAATAAGCGCCGAGGAAAATCAAGGCCGTCGCCATCATATGGAAGACGAAGACACCTGTGATGACTTTGTCACCGAATAGACGGGCCGTGGACTTTACACCGAGCATGGCATCGTCTTCGCGATCTTGAAGCGCATAAATCGTGTCATAGGCGACGGTCCAGCAAACCAGGCCGAGATACAGAACAACCGTTGCGCCGGTGACGCTTGTCGCCGTTGCAGCGCCGACCAAGACCCCGAAATTAAACGTGAATCCGAGCCAGGCCTGCGGCCACCAGGTGATCCGTTTCATGTACGGATAAGCTGCGACCAAGGGAATTGAGAGCAACGCGACCATCTTCGCATCGGTCGGCAGACAGAGCCAGATCAGAAAACCAATCGCCAATTGGCCGGCCAGGAAAATATAGGCTTGTTGAAGCGTGACATCGCCGGCTGGAATAGGGCGCATGGCGGTGCGTTCCACCTCGGCATCGATGTCGCGATCGCGAATATCATTCCAGGTGCAGCCCGCGCCGCGCATAGCGATGGCACCAATTGGGAAAAGAATGATCCACAGCAAATCGATCAACTGAAAGCCGTTCGGGATGCGCATTTGCGCCAGGCCCATCCAGCAGGGGAGCAAGAGCAGCCAGATACCGATCGGGCGATCCCACCGGGCCAATGCGGCGTAAGGACGGCTCTGTTCTGGCAGATCTTGCAACCAATTCGGCAAAGCGCTGTCTAACGGGATGTTCCGCCAGCGCTTTTCCTCAGGATTAGGCGACTCAGTCATGAGTGCTTCTATAGCGAGTTTTAATTGCGGTGCCATGTCTTAACGCCGCCTCGGCTTGCGCCTATAGAGCGCAGGATGAGCCATATTGCCCGCCTTTATGTTGATGCCGCCTTGCAAGAAGGTGTGGAAATCGGACTGCCGGAGGCGCAAAGCAAGTATCTGCTGCGTGTGATGCGGCTTGCTGATGGCGCGCGTGTGCGGGTGTTCAATGGCGAGGATGGCGAATGGGCGTGCGTGCTTGCCGTGCGCGGAAAGTCAGCCGTGCTGTTGCCGACCGATCAGATTCGAGACCAGGAATTCGGGCCCGACCTGACGCTGCTTTTTGCGCCGATCAAGAAGGCTCGAACGGATTTTATCGTCGAAAAAGCCACTGAGTTGGGCGTTCGAGGCATTCGACCCGTCATCACCGAATACACGCAGACCCAACGGGTTAGGACAGATCGCATGCAAAGCCTGGCGATCGAAGCGGCTGAACAGACAGAGCGCATGGATCTGCCGGAGATTTTCGAATCGGAGCCACTCGCCAACGCCCTCTCAGCCTGGGACCCGGATCGTCCGCTGATCTATTGTGATGAAGGGGCGGAAGCTGCCCCGATATCACAATATCGAGAGCAGCTTGAAGGGCGCGCAGCGGGCATACTCATTGGGCCAGAAGGTGGTTTTTCGCCTAGAGAGCGAAAAATGTTGCGCGGACTCGCCTTTGTGTTGCCGATTACGCTGGGTCCACGCATCCTTCGCGCAGAGACAGCGGTTGTGTCGGCGCTCACCGTTTGGCAATCACAGGTTGGCGATTGGCAAAAAGCTCCCTATCTGCCTCAGACACAATAAACCGCCAGGAGGGCAGGGGCGTGACAACTCCCACGAAGGACATTGACGAATCTGCACCCCGGATTTCCGGAAAAGCCGAACTTGTAGAATGGTTTGAGGCGGGCAATAAGCCGAAAGCAGACTGGCGGATTGGCACCGAGCACGAGAAATTCGGCTTCACCTGGTCCGATTTGAAACCTCTACCTTATGAAGGTCAGGCCTCCATCCGCGCCATGCTGGAAG
>JBCCDZ010000087.1:0-10402 GCA_039030525.1 Pseudomonadota bacterium
CCGTAGAGTAAACTGGTTGGGAAAACTATGACGGTTTGTTTTCAATTTGACCAGTCTTACTCGCGTGCGTGGAGAATTTTGATCTCGACAAATACCAAAATGACCGTGATGCCATGCGGTGATCGCTCTCACGACATGATGGTTTTCGAAAAATGGGTGAACATGAGACCAGGAGCTTGATTGTATAGCGACGAGCGTAATCACGTTTGGATTGCACCAAAACTGTGTTAACCGCGACTCCGTGAGGGGAGTATCAATGTCAGACAGTCCAGCCAAAGGGCGCATCATTCTGTTTATTTGCGCGATCGTATTTTTCGATGCGGTCGGGTTCGGATTGCTGATGCCGATCATGCCGGATTTGTTGAAAGATGTCGCCAATCTGGATTTGAGCGATGGTGCGACGATTGCGGGACTGTTGCTCACCACGTTTGCCATCATGCAGTTCGTGTTTGCCCCGATCCTGGGTGGATTGAGCGATCGCTTTGGTCGCCGCCCAGTCTTACTCATAGCTTTGTTGGGGTTTGCAATTGATAGTTTCATCATGGCCTGGGCACCGACGCTCGCCTGGCTGTTTGTGGCGCGGATCATTTCGGGCATTTTCGGCGCAACCTATGCCACCTGCTATGCCAGCCTGGTCGATATTTCTGCGCCGGACGAGCGCGCCAAACTGTTTGGATTCGCTGGCGCCGCGCTTGGACTGGGCTTCATCTTCGGACCGGCGATTGGCGGCCTGTTAGGTGAATACTGGGTGCGCCTGCCCTTCATCGTGTCGGGCGGCCTGATCTTCATGGTCTTCCTCTGGGGCTTTTTCTTCTATCCCGAGACACTGGACGAAAAGAACCGGCGGCCATTTTCGATCGCCCGTGCCAATCCATTAGGAAGCCTGATCTCGATCAGCCGGTTTCCCAGCGTCCTTATTGTCCTTGGCGCCCTCTTCTTTATCCAACTCGCCAACCATTCTTATTCAAGCATCTGGTCTTTCTATGTTGCCGCCGTCGCCGGCTGGACGCCGTTCCTGATCGGACTTTCGATCAGCGTTTATGGCTTCGGTATTGCCGGCGTCCAAGGCGGCCTTACGGGACCGGTCATCGCGAAGTTTGGTGAAGTCAAAGCGGTCTATTTCGCGCTCGCTGTCGGGATGGTGTCTTTTCTCATCCTGGGCTTCGCGCAGACCGGTTTGCAGATTTACGTCGCCATCGTGATCGGCGCCTTTGCGGGCTTTCTGAGCCCGGCTTTGCAGGCTCTGATGACAGCCAGGACGCCCGCCGATTCTCAAGGCGAGCTTCAGGGCGCCATTACCAGCCTTTACAGCCTCGCATCTATTATCAGTCCTGCCGTGATGGCCGTCATCTTCACCGCGCACACTGACGAGACGGGCATCTATTTACCCGGCGCGCCGTTCATTCTGGCGACCGGTCTGCTTGTTCTGGCAATGATTGTTTTTGCGATTGGTGCCAAACGGCTCAACGACCAACCCCTGCCCGCAGATCAAGCGAGCGAGGCGGTCGCTGACAGTGTTGACTAGATCCGTTCGATGATGACAGCCGGGGCCATTCCGCCCGCCGCACACATCGTTACGAGGCCATATTTGCCACCCGAGCGCTCGAGCTCATCCAAGGCGGTGCCAATCAGGATTGAACCGGTCGCTCCAATTGGGTGACCCAGCGCCATGGCGCCGCCATTGATATTCACTTTCTCGCGGTCGAGATCAAGCTTTCGAATGAATCGCTCAGCGACAACTGAGAACGCTTCATTGATTTCCCAGACATCAATATCGTCCTTGGACAAGCCCGCCTTTTCGAGCACTTTCTCTGCGGCGGGCACGGGCGCGTTCAACATCAAGGTCGGACAGTCACCCATATTCGCTGTGGCGACGATACGGGCGCGAGGTTTCCAGCCATTCTTTTCGACAGCGCCCTGAGACGCGATCAGCAAGGCTGCGGCTCCGTCAACGACCCCGGAAGAATTGCCCGCATGATGCACATGGTCCATCTTGCCTTCGAGCTCCGGGTATTTCTTGGTGACCATCTTGCCATACGTGTTGCCTTGGTCATCGACGGGAATTTCCATGAACATGTTGAACACGGTCTTCAGACCGCCAAGGCTTTCCATGGTCGTGCCAGGACGCGGGAACTCTTCTTTGTCGAGCGCCAAGGACCCATCTGGATTGTGTACCGGTACAACCGACTTGTCGAAGCGGCCCTCAGCAATCGCACGTGCCGCGCGTTCCTGGCTGACCACGGCCAGCTGATCGACAGCTTCGCGATCAATTCCTTCGAGCGTCGCAATCGCGTCGGCGCAAACGCCTTGCTGCGATTGGGGGTGTTTTTCACGCAGGCTCATATTTCCCGCATCCAGCATTGGCGGAACTTTTGGATCGGCCGTTGCCGATGTATAGCTCATCATCTCTGTGCCGCCGGCAATGACGACATCTTCCATGCCTGACATGACTTGCGCCGCGGCGAGGTTCACCGTGGTGATGCCAGAACCGCAAAAGCGATCAAGCGTCACGCCAGAGGCCTTCACATCATAGCCGGCATCGAGGGCCGCCATGCGGCCGAGATCAGCGCCTTGTGCGCCGCGCTGCGAACTGGTGCCCCAAATGATATCATCGACTTCCGCTGTATTGATATCATTGCGGTCGCGGATCGCGCCAAGCACCGTCGCGGCCAGGTGTTGCGGATGCAGATGCGCCAACGCGCCTTTTCCCTGCTTACCAATACCACGGGGTGTCCGGCATGCGTCTACGATGAAGGCTTCGGCCATTAGTCTGCTCCTATGAGTTAGAATACAGACGTGATATGCTTTACGCGCGCGTCAAGGACAAGCGGTGACCCTGCGTGATTGGTCGTAACGGAAAGCGAATTTTGCAATAAGGACGATCAGGCGTTGTCGGCCTTGCCGCCCTTCAAAACAAAGCGTCGGTCACAATATTTGCACTCGACCATGTCGTCAGATCCCATTTCATACCAGACGATCGGATGCCCAAGCGCGCCAGCGCCGCCATTGCAGGACACTTTACGTTCGACGACGAAAATCGTCTCGGGATCTTTGAACGACGGTGCATTTGACATAGGCAGGCTCTCTATCTCTTACCGGGATTAGTGCGTGTGCGAACTCCTAAGCGCTAGCTAGGCCGCACCGCAAAGAAGGTCAATGTAGCACGGCGTTCGTGTCGCCATCTGCAGCACCTGGAATAAATAACTTGAGCGAATCCCGGGACGCCACCTATATCGGTCAACCTGACCGGATGGAGTCCATATGCCCTCACCAGAATTCGCGATCGAAACCATCGGCCTGGAGAAAACCTATCGTGCATCTGGCAAACTGCCGGAAATGCGCGCTCTCAAAGGCATCGACCTGAATATCAAGCGCGGCTCGATCTTTGGACTGCTGGGCCCGAATGGCGCGGGTAAATCCACCTTTATCAACATCCTGGCTGGACTGGTGACCAAAACAGGTGGCACCGCCAAGATTTGGGGCCTGGACATCGATCAGCATCCGCGCTCATCGCGCGCGGCGATTGGCGTAGTGAATCAGGAAATCACGATGGATCCGTTCTTCACGCCTCTGCAGGCGCTGGAATTGCAGGCCGGATATTATGGCGTTCCTAAGTCTCAGCGACGCAGTCTCGAAATTCTTACCGCGGTCGGCCTCGACGACAAGAAGGACGCTTACGTGCGCCAACTCTCTGGCGGCATGAAGCGTCGGTTGATGGTGGCTAAGGCTTTGGTTCATAACCCGCCTGTTTTGATCCTGGACGAGCCGACAGCAGGCGTCGATGTCGAATTACGTCGGTCGCTCTGGGCCTATGTGCGTGAATTGCATGCGAATGGAACGACCATCATCCTGACCACGCACTATCTCGAAGAAGCCGAAGAATTGTGCGACGAAATCGCGATTATCAGCCATGGCGAAGTCCTCGCTCAGGAACCCACGCCGCAACTCTTGTCGCGTCTCGATCAAAGACTGCTCAAAATCACACCCAAGGCACCTCTCAGTGCCATGCCGGAATCGCTTTCCGATTTGAACGCAGCGATTGCAGAAGACGGTGTATTGAACATCACGTTTCGCAACTCCGAAACCGGGATCGGACGCTTGCTTGAGCGCGTCCGCGACGCCGGAATTGGGGTTGCCGATCTGTCGACCGAGCAACCCAATCTGGAAGACGTTTTCGTCGCCATGACGACAGAAACGGCTTAACCGGACTTTACCAGACGAAGCTCGATCCGCTTCAACTCACGCAATAGATTGAGATGGTTCATCCGCATCCAGAACCAGACTTTGATTAATCCAACGCCCAGGCTCGCCCAGCCAAATAGAGCGCCCCACAGAATGACGAGTTTCAGACTGTCGGCATTTAACATGTTGTATCCCGCCCACATCGACAAAGCGAAGATACCGAAACTCATAATGAACGCGAAAGCGGTCCAATATCGCAGCGGCCCGGAAAACGTCATTCCCATTTGTTGGAAAAGACCGACATCGTCTTCCAGTTCTTTCAAGAACGCTTCGTCATCGGCGCTCAAACTCGTCAAAAGACGATCTTCAAAGCTACTCATCAGGTGTCTCCTTTCAGACAGGATTTCAAATGTTTGCGCGCGTGAAAAATACGCGACTTGGCAGTGCCGACGGGAACGCCCGTGACGGCAGCAATTTCGTTCGGGCTCAGGCCTTCGCCGAAGAAGAGAATGGCCGTCAGACGATGATCGTCGCTCAACGCCGCCAGCGCCTGATCGATCTCGACCCGCAACTCTCCCTGGGCCGATTGTACAGGCTCGGGCGCGGCATCCAGCGGCGCCGTGCGGCTGCGATGGGTTTGCGCCTTGCGGATCCGATCGGCGCATTTGCGGCGCAAAATGCCGAAGGCCCAGCCTGGAAACATCGCCGAATCCGACAATCGCGGCCATCCGCGACAAATCCCGGCCCAGGCTTCTTGCACAGCTTCTTCGGCTTCATGTCGATCCGATAACAGCCTGAGCGCGGTGCGCATCAGGCGCGGATACCATCTCGCCGCGAGGCGATTGGCGGCACGGCGATCGCCAGAACGCGCGAGCGTGACGAGCAACTCGTCATATACGCGTTCTGTCTGCTTCGATGCCATGCAGTATCTCCCAAGAGCTTGCATATCCATAGTCTGTGCGACGCGCAAAAAGGTTCACCTCACGCTGAGATAGGCCTTAACGCGGGCGCACATTTCGCTAACACCGGGGTGAAGAATTGAATTGGAGACAGCAGTTTGGACTATAAAGACGTTGTTATGGGCCGCCGCAGCATACGTGGGTATAAGGATAAACCCGTGCCAAAAGCGGTTATCCAGGAGATCCTGGAAATGGCTATGCGGGCGCCGACCTCACTGAATACGCAGCCCTGGAATTTCTATATCGTGACCGGCGATCCGCTGGATCGAATTCGCAAAGGCAATGTCGAACGCAATCTCGCAGGCGTGCCGGATTCCCGGGAGTTTCGCGGCGGACCGGGCTATGAAGGTGTCCATCGCGAACGGCAGATTGGTATTGCCATTCAACTGTTCCAGGCCATGGGGATTGAACGCCACGACAAAGAAAAACGCCAGGATTGGGTGTTGCGTGGATTTCGTCAGTTTGATGCTCCCGTCTCGATCGTGGTGACGTATGACAAGTCGATTCACGGCTCAGACATTGCGCCATTTGATTGCGGTGCCGTGGTCAATGCGCTTGTCAATGCAGCCTGGTCGAAAGGGTTAGGATGCGTGATCAACTCACAAGGGATCATGCAATCTCCGGTCGTGCGCGAGCATGCCAGCATCCCGGATGACCAGGTGATCATGATCTGCGTCGCTATGGGCTGGCCAGATGACAGCTTTCCCGCCAATGCCGTGGTTTCAACGCGCAAACCCATAGAAGAAGGCGCAGTCTTTGTTGGGTTTGAGGACTAGGTCCGGGACGTCAATTTGTTGATGAGAATGTCCTCAATCCAAGGCAAATGCTCTCGCCCGACAAAGATCTGATCATCAATGACATAGCCCGGCGCGCCGACAATGCCGATCTCATCAGCGTGTTCCAGCGCCTGATCGAGCGCCACGCTCAGCGCTTCCCGCGCGAACGTCATTGGTCGCTCGAGCCTATCTAGAAGCCGTTCTATCACCGCGGGGTCGTCGAGATTGGCATGGTCTTGCCAATACGCCCCGAAGGCGGCGGTAATGAAAGGCAGCGCGTCCCCCCGCCCGTTTGCCAGGACTCCCAGCGCCAGGTCGGTTGAGCCAAGCTCTGGCGGATACTGAAGCGCGATGCCCTGATGACGCGCATATTTGATTGCCTGGTCTCGTAACGCTGCCGCTCTGACACGGCGATGGCTCTCGCCGACCGTTTCTTCCTTGCCGAGTTTGGGGATATCCCGTTCAACCGTGCGAAAGGGTCGCCAGTCAATCTCGAGCGCATGCCTTTCCGCCAAAGCGAGCGTTGGCTTCATGGCGAGATAAGCGGCCGGCGATTTGAAGTCGATATAAACCGTCAGCATCAGGTAATCTCATACGCAATGTCGGGCGCCACACCTTGGCGTCCGGTCAAGGCCCAACGCAAATACGGAATATGTTCCCGGCCAAACAAAATCTCGTCGCCGAGGACATAGGTGGGCACACCGAATATGCCATTGGGATGAAATTGCGGCTGCAATTCATCATGGAGCTGGCGCCCCTCGCCTTCTGCAAACTCCCGAAATCCGTCTACGTCGACACCAGCCTCGTCCAAACAGGCTTCAACAATCGAGGTATCTTCGATGTCGAGCTCGCGGCGCCAGAATGGCGGGTAGACTGCTTCAAAATAGGCCGCCAGGCGAGACCGCGCTGTGGTCATCACCCACAGTATGGCAATATTGGGCAGCGAGGAATCCCAGATTTTCTCAGTGCCTTTCAAGACCAGTCCTTGCCGCTCGGCATAGCGCCGCGCATCTCTGTAAGAGTAGCGAATAGCGTTCCAGGTGCGTTGGCTCCGTCCTTCGGAGGCCACCACTTTGCCCGCCTTCTTTTTGGCTGAACCGAGATAGCTTGGAATATCTAGCGTCAATGGGCGCCAATCGAATGACACATCAAGTTCGGCCTCCAGTGCGAGGGTCGGACGGATTGCGACGAAGGCATATGGGCTCTTGATGTCAACATAGACAATAAGCGGCGCGTCGCTCTTCAAAACATGCATGCAATCTCTCCCGGTCCGGGATCTGTTTTGTCTCTATTTCACGACGGACGTCAAACCGGGGTGACGCGATGTGAGGGCGCCCAGATGCGAAATCACCCGGTCGCCCTCATTTGCTTAAAACGCTTTTTGCCAGCCCAACGTGAAGGTCAAATCCGTTTCCAGTTGCGGACCATTCAGGTCGCGATGGAGCGGCAGGCCAATCTCGGCCGCGATCCGATGTCCCATTTGCCACCCGGTTTGACCAGCGAGATTTATCCCCGCCAATATTTCGAGCGTCTCACCCCCATGATTATCGGGATCAGCGGTCTGGACAGGTGCGGTGATGACAGGGTCATTGCCGTCAATTTGACCGGCGGAGCGACCTTTCAATCGCCCGGAAAAAGAAACCCAAGGCCGTGGCTCGTAGGCCAGCCATGCTGTGGCTTCGGCGACATCACCCAGAGTGTAGCCTTCATCATTCTCATCCAGGCGAAGAATAGCAGACGCTTGCGCGCCGTAGCTCCACTGCCCGGTACGCGAGCGTGCGGTGAGTGAGGGTCTCAAATCAACCGTGCCAGACCCCAATTGCATGGGATAAGGCAAACGCGGACTGGGCGTGCTTCCCATCGGTGTCAGGATCTGGTCGATTTCCGTAATAGATCCGGTTGGTAGCGACACAGCGATGCCGAGATTGATTTGGCGATGCTCATAACTGCCATCATCCAGGCCGATAATCGCACCCAGCGTCGTGTCCCCTATGCCAGCCGTTTCGGTTGTAAACTCACCAAGCCGAGTTGTGCCGGCCGGGCCCTGGAATGTGATGTGATCCATTTCCTGGTCGACATACATGCCCATGGCCATCAAAGTGATCCGGTCCGTCAGGCCATACATGCCGCCGACCATATGCATTTGCATCGGCATATCGATGGGAACGACCCGCAACGTTGGCGGTGACATTGGCGGATTTGCGAACGGGTTCGCGACGGTCGTGACGATGTCTTCCGGCGAGATCGAATCCGTGCCGTCACGGTTTCCGGACATGTCCATATACATATAGCGATATGACAGCATCCACTCACCCTTTTTATGGCGGTGATCTGCCATAACACCAATCGGTGCATGGTCCGTGGCGTAGGTTACATTGCCGCCATCACCTTCATGGGCCATGGCCGGCAAGGCTGAGCATAGCAAAGCTGCGCTCGCGAAGAGTTTGATTTTCATTGGTTTTCTCACAAAGCAATGGGCGCGGGTCGCGCCCGAACAAGTTACGCGTTGATTGTGAGACAAATGGGGGGACCATTCGGCGGTGCACCCGGCCATAAAGGCGACCGCGGATACACAATTGCCGGCGTACGACAGCGGGTCGTGACGGCGTGGCAGAGAGAGATTCTTACGACGTCCGGCGACGCGTACAGTATGACAAGTGACGGCGCGCAATCACCGCAACACGTATCTTCCGTTTCTTCCGCTGGCTCACCCGGCAGATGCAATTGGACAACGCGCTCTGTACCGGTGCTGCAAAGCATCAGATCCAGGGATTCACCATGCGAGATTTGCAAGTGCGCCTGCGCGCCATTGGCGAGATAAGCACAGCTCGCCATGGCCAGGATCATAAACCGAAGAACACGCAAGATCGGCATCCGGTTGCTTTAGGCGCACCCCGCACAATCGTCTCTGCGGCGCATTGTCGTGAGCGCAGGCAAAGATGAAAAGACTGTCATATACCAATATGGATCGACTGATCGTGAAGCATCGCCCGTTCAACGCCCATGACCTGTTCTCACACTGCGTTCAATAGCACTTACAATATTACCAATCCGTATTCTTGTCATTGCGCGTCAATCCGTTCAAAACGTGAGGACTGCGTTGAAAATTTAGCTTTTTTGACCAGGATTACGACTCGAAATGCATCCAAAATTCAAAGAGACCTCGCGCGGATTCGCGTGGGTCCTAAAGTGGCCGCTTGTCATCTGTACAAGTGCGTGCGCGCCATATGCGTTGGCTCAGGATATCTCGACAGAGACAACTGAACCGGTGACCACATCCACCATTGATAATGGGGCTCCTGGCGACATTACCATCACCGAGGAGGGATCGATTGAGCTTTCCGGGGTTGAAGGGCAAGTCGCCGTGACCATGGATAGCGACAACAATATCACTCATAATGGCGCACTTCTGATCGAGGACACGAACGATGTTGCAGGGATTGTCCTGGAAGCTGATCGAACCGGCGATCTCAATGTCGGCGGCACAATCAGCTTGCTTGAAGACTATACGCGCGAAGATGATGACGATGATGATGACATTGACGGCCCTCTGGCATTAGGCGACCAGCGCGTTGGCATTCGCCTCGATTCTGGTGGCACACATACTGGCGATATCAATCTGCAAACCGGGTCGCTGATATCGGTCGAGGGAAATCAGTCTGCAGGCGTGATTATCGGCTCTGCGCTCGACGGGTCATTCACCATGGATGGGATCATTTCGCTGATTGGCGAAGACACGATCGGGATCGAAATCGATGACGGCGTGACTGGCGACGTTCTGATCAGCGGTAATGTCACCGCGCAAGGCGCAGACGCACGCGGCGTCAGCATAGATGGCGCGGTCGGCGGAAACGTCACGATCGAGGCCTCGATTATCGCCACCGGTTTCACCAGCACAGAGGTCACCAATTACGTTACGCCACTCTCGGTCGATGAAGATACGCCCCTCGTTGATGAGCGCATTGACGCAGAGGACTTGAATGGAAACGGCCCTGCACTCGCGATTGGCGGAAGTCTGACCAACGGATTGCTCATCAATGGCAATGTCGATGATTTCGTATCGGACGAAGATACTGAAGATGAAACCAAAGACACGATCGAAGATTATGATGAAAACCGGACAACCGGCATAATCACATCGATCGGATCAGGACCGGCCGTCCTGATCTCACCAGACATAGATGGCGCAGCAACGGAGGGGATCACGCTCGGCGCCGTGGTCGAAACCGTGCGCGACACTACTGATGATGATGAAGATGAAGACACGTCCGAAACGCTCGCCGTGTTCAACTATGAGCACGGATTGATTAATCGGGGCGCGATCTCGGCAAGTGGCCTAAATGTTGGTTACGAGGCGACCGCCTTGCGTATTGAAGGCGCCGCCAATGGGGACTTTGCGACAACGATTACAGGCGGCATGCTGAACACCAATGCGATTAGCGCTCAGGCGAATGAGGCCAACGCAACAGCGATCAGCCTCGGATC
>JBCCDZ010000088.1:0-10342 GCA_039030525.1 Pseudomonadota bacterium
CCTTCGGGTCGAGCAGGGCATAGAGAATATCGGCCACCAGATTGAACAGGACGATCAGTGTCGCGTAGATGATCAAGGCGCCCATCACGAGCGTATAGTCGCGATTGATCGCACCATCGACGAAATACGACCCCATGCCGGGCAGGCCGAAGATGCGCTCAATCACCAGCGATCCGGTCATCACCCGCGCCATGGCTGGACCGACATAAGAGACGAGCGGCAGGATGGCAGATGGCAGCGCATGTTTCATCACCACGTCGCGCTCGCTCAAGCCCTTGGCGCGGGCCGTGCGGATATGGCCCGCCCGCATGGTCTCGATGACGCTGGCGCGCATCAGGCGCGAGATGATCGCAATTTGTGGCAAAGCCAGCGTAATCACGGGCAAGGTCATATTGTAAGGATTCATGCCAATATTGGGATAGGTGCCGAGCCCCCCGACGGCGAAGATCCCGAAGGTTAGCGCAAAGATCAGGATCAAAACGGGACCGGTCACAAATGTCGGGATCGAGATGCCAGCCATGGCAAAGCCCATGACCGAATAATCGCCAGCTGTGTTCTGGCGCAGACCCGCGAAAATCCCCATCGCGGTGCCAACAATGATGGCCAACGTGATGGACAGAAATCCGATTGCGAGGCTGATCGGCAAGCCGTCTGCGATCAAATCATTCACGCTCTTGCCCAGCGTCTTCATACTGGGACCGAAATCGAGTTGAACCACGCCCCAGAGATAGTCCGCATATTGCTGCCAGAGCGGCTTATCGAGCCCGAACTTGGCGTTCAAAGCGGCTTCCGTTGCGGCGTTCAGCTTGCGCTCGCCATCGAACGGTCCTCCAGGCGCCATGCGCATCATGAAGAAGGCCACTGTAATGATAAGAAGCAAAGTCGGGATCGCGATCAAAAGTCGCCGCCCCGTATATGCCCATGGAATACGCGAGACGATACGCTCAAGGCCTGACACCGGTTGGAGTCTCCCAAATCATGTGCACTAGAATCAACACAGAGGGCTTGGCAGCCCTCTCAACACTTCTTACGTTCACGCCGAACGGGCGAAAGTCAACGCCCAGATACACCGGAGTTAGTTCATGCTCGATCTTCGCAAAGTCACGGATGGTTTTGCAGTCGCCCCCCAAATCGATGAAACAGACGTTCAAGCGATCGCAGATGCGGGGTATAAAACCCTCATCGCCAACCGTCCGGACGGCGAAGGCGGTGTTGACCAGCCGCGCATGGGCGCCATTCGCACTCAGGCCGAGGCGCTTGGACTGATTTTCGTCGCGATCCCGTTTTCGGGGGCGCCCACGCCTGATATTCTCGAGCGGTTTAGCGCCGCACTGGCGGAAGCACCCGCACCGGTGTTGGCCTATTGCCGCACCGGCACGCGATCGATCACCGCATGGGCTTTGACTCATGCCGGTCAAGGTGCAGGCGACGATGTCGTCGATGCCGCTGCAGATGCCGGTTATGATCTGTCCACACTGCGGTCACTCTTGTAAACACAAATGTGAGCATTTATTCACTTCCGGCGGCGGAAAGTGGTTGCTAGGTATTGCTAGTCATGCGAACAGCAGAAAAAGCCGCTGCGAAGGCTGAGGAGTAAAGTATGTCACGAAACTGGTTGGCAGACTTTAAGTATGAAGACGGTGAATGGCTCGTCAAAAAGACGGGACACCGCATTCCGGCCACGCGCGAACTGGTGAATGATGTTTTCACCTGGCTGACATTTTACACTCTCGCACAATCCTGGCGGTCCTGGCGCCGGATTTCCGGTCATAAGCGTCCGACCATTGCTTTTTATCCTGAAAAACCGAGGCCGTGGTACTTTATCTGGCCGGTCATGCATGCGTCCGGTGCGAAGCTGATTTCCGATACCAGCATTGCGGACATCGTCTTTCAATTCGACGATTCGACCGAAACCGATCATCAGGCGCCGGTCACTAAGCCGGGTGCGAAACTGGTCAATTTTGGCTGCAAGGACATTTCAAAGTCGAATGTTGCGGCGGCATTTGAACGCGCCGCAGGATATGGCCTTTCAGTCGATCCGCGCACGTATACCGGCACCATGGTCGAGAAATCCGAAAAGAATGCCTGCCACGATGGCCGCGTGCTCGAAGGTCCGATCGAGCCGCTCGCCGACAAAACCTATCAAGTGCTTGTTGATAATGAGATTCCAGGCGGAATGATCGAGGACCTACGCTGCTCTATCTGCGGCGGCGAGCCAGCCATTGTGTTTCGCAAGCGCCGTCCCATCGCTCGTCGTTTCTTGAATGAGAATGCCGAAGTGCTGCTGGATACGCCGCAAAATTGCTATTCCGAAGATGAAATTCGCGTGATCTCACGATTTGCTGAAGAGATCGGTCTGGAATGGGGCGGTGTTGACGTGCTACGCGATAATGCGTCTGGCAGGATTTACATTGTCGACGCGAACAAAACCGATATGGGACCACCGGTTGCTTTAAAGCTTGGGGACAAGCTGAAATCGACCCGCCGTATGGCCAAGGCCTTTGTCGCCGCGTTTGCGCCGAAGCGTAAGTAGTTTGCCTGACTTGTGTAATCAGGGCTATTAAGTCCACGACAAAATAAGAAGAATCAAAGCAGCAAAACTCCCATGGCTATACCTTTTGTGCGTGAAATCGAATTCGAATACGGAAAAGTCGAGCAAGTCTCGCCGCTGATCCGTCGTGTTATTGCAAACAATCCCGGACCGTTCACTTTTGTCGGCACCGGCGTCTACATTATCGGACATGGCGAAGTTGCCATTATCGATCCCGGTCCAATGGATGAAGCCCATTTCGACGCCCTGAAAGCGGCGCTGGATGGCGAGACCGTAAAATATGTGCTGGTCACACATGGTCATTCCGATCATTCGCCGCTGGCCAAGCCGCTGGCGGACTGGGCCGGATGTAAAGTCTATGCGAAAGGCTGTGGTGAACCGACAGCCAAGGGCGAGCTCGGCAGCGAAGATGATCCCGGCTTCACGCCAGACGAGTGCACCGTCGATGGTGATCTGTTCGAAGGCCCCGGCTGGACGCTGGAAACGATTGAAACACCGGGGCACACGTCCAATCATATCTGCTTCGCGTTGCAGCAAGAGAATGCTTGTCTCAGCGGCGATCACATTATGGGCTGGTCAACCACGATTGTTGCGCCGCCTGATGGCAACATGGCGGACTATTTCGATAGCCTCGACAAGATTGAAGCGCGCGCATTTGATATTCTCTGGCCGACGCATGGATCGCCAATTGAAGGCAAGGCATTCGTCAAGGACTTCATCCAGGCCTATCGCCAGCATCGTCAGGATCGCGAAGACGGGGTCATCGCTCAGATGAAAGCCGGCGAAACCTCGATCCCGGAAATGGTCAAGACCATGTATGTCGGATTGGAAGAGCGTCTGTTCCCGGCCGCCTGCCTCAGCCTGTTAGGACACATGTTCAAACTGATTGAAGAAGGCCGCGTCGCAGCCAGCGACGCTCGCCCGGTTGTCCAGAGCGCGTTTCGCTTGACCAAGGTCGACGCTTAAAGAACCTGATATCCCGTATTCCTGACGCACGTCAGGACCCATGGCGGCTGGCTGATGGCTCAACCGCCATGGGTGCCAACTTTCGTTGGCAAATCGGAGAACAGACCGGTTCAGAATCTGCTGGATTAAGGCGCGCGGCGGCCTTCGGCGCGGTCTTCCAGTTCCACCATCAGGCTGTAAACCCGGGCCGAATTGGCACCGAGATCAGACAGACCGACCCGAGAGGTTGAGCGGATATCGACCTGTGTCGCGCCATCGACCGGACGAATGCGCACAGCAATGTCGTCTTTGAAGCCAAACCAGCCCGAGGTTTCTGTACCTTCGAGTTGAACCTGGCTGAGCGCATTGCCATCGACGGGAGCTGGGGAGACCAGTTTCCAGCCGCGCTTGCGCATGATGCGTTCGGTTATGGTTGCGATTTCGTCTGGTGACTGGCTGAAATAGATGGGCTCCAGCGCCGGATAGACTGTGCTTTTTCCAGCTTCCTTGCCTTCGGCTTCTTCCTGAACTTCCGAGACCAGGCGACCCGCGGTTCCCGGCCAACGTTCTTCAGCATAGTCCGGCACCGTCGGGGCATCCAGAACCGGATTGGTTTCGCCATCCGCGGCGCGCGCGGCCATCAAAGTTTCACTGAATGAAATCGGATCGGACCAGTCCGTCTGGATGTCATGTAATGGCGGCAGTGACCCGGCTTGCGCGCCCATGCCTGCAAGGCGGAACATGCAAAACGCGGCGATCAAGGTCGCGCCCAGAGCCAGAATAAAGGCTTGCTTGCGGGGCGCTTTTATCAAGGCGATGACTTGCGCCACGATCGATAGTCCAAGCGCGAACAAAGCGATGCCAGGACCGATCCCAATGGTCATTTGACCGAGTCCGACCTGCCAGGGCCATAACCCGAATTTCGTCCCGAGCGCAGCAACCGCAAACCACAATACGGCAAAGATTGAAACACACAGCGCGAAGATCGCGACTTTCATACGCCACCCGGCTTTTGGGGTGTCTATCGCTTCACTCATGGGCTGCCTCCTCTATCCCGTTCATCGCGAGATAGACCATTCTGGCCGACAAGGAAATCATTTGCGCAGCGACAGGCGGTTAAGGCAGGTCGGCCGCTTCTCCGAAACCAGTATATTCATATGGCTCGACGCCGGGCGCGCCGATCGCGTCCGCGTATAATACCCAGGCGCGGGTCTTTTCTGCGTCATCGCAGGTCACAAGCACCCATTCCTGATCGTCCGGGCCTTGCTGGAACTCCGTGCTTTGCGGCAGCTCGCTTTCATTCAGTTCGTATTGGATGCCATCTTTCTCAGCGATGAAAAAGCCTTCAGCGAGATAGCTTTTATAGATCAGCTGATCGCCCGCGCTCAGCGCCAGCTGTTCGACGCCATCACCGACAAAGACTTCAACACTGGCATCTTCCATGATGGTGAAAGTGGTCGGATAGACCATGGCCACGAAGTCGAGATCGTCGGACTCCCGGCGTGCGCCATTCCATGGACTGAACGTCGCTTTATGCGGCAGACCGCAATAGATCGGCGGGTAGACCTCAAATGTAATCGTCTCATGCCCCATTACGGTGACGCCTTCTTGTGTGACCGAAAAGGCGTTTGGATACTCGCCAGACCAGAAGGGCTGCAGCTCCCAGCCCTCAGGATAGCCAATTGTCTCAATGCCATTGCTGTCTGTCAGACCGGGTATGGTCGCAGGTTCGACAGGATCTGCAGGCGGCGTGCTGTCCTCTGTCGGCGTCGCAACCGGGCTCGGATCCGGCGTCGACGTCTCTTCCGATGCGGGACTGCATGCTGATACGACCAGGCCAGTAATCGCGGCAAACAGTAATAAGCGTCTCATGATATTCTCCATCAGTCCCGCGATAATAGTTGCGCGGACTCGAGTGTTTCTGTCAATTGTGACGGCAATGGCTTGGCATTTGAGGCAATTTCGTGCGGACAAGACTGAACACAGAATGACGATTTGGGATTATTTCAAGCATACAGTCGCAAACGCTGGAAATGGAAGCGGACGCGCGTCACGATCAGAATATGCCTTGATGTTCTGCGTTCTCCTTGTGGTCATGTTCTGCCCTTGGCTTTTGTCTGAAATGATCGCGTCTGAACCAGATGCACTCTGGCGACGATACCTGACTGCGATAACGCTTGCGGTTGCGTTCTCGGCCTACGTTCCTTTGCTATGCCTCGCGTCGCGACGGTGTCACGATCTTGGCTGGCCGGGATGGTGGGGGATTATCAACCCCTGGCCGCTCCTGCTTGTGTTGCCCGGACAGCCTCAAACCAATCTATATGGACCTCCGCCGAAGTCCGAGAATGGACACTATTCCAGCGCCAAAGAGCGGACATTGATGAGCGCTGTTCGCGATGGCCTGAATTCTTTCTATTGGCTTTCTTAGCAATTTCGTGTGGAAGAGGCGCTTCGAATTCACTAAGGCATGGCCATGACCAATCCTGTTGTCCGTTTCGCCCCGTCGCCGACGGGAAACCTGCATGTCGGAAATGTCCGCACCGCATTGATCAATTGGCTATTCGCCAAAGGACAGGGCGGGACGTTTATCCTGCGCATCGATGATACGGATCTTGAACGCTCCACCGCGGCTTATGAGCAAGGCATCAAGGATGACCTGACCTGGCTCGGTCTGACCTGGGGCGACACCTTCAAACAGTCTGAGCGGTTCGCGCAATATGATGCAGCGGCCGAAAAACTGCGCGATATGGGTTTGCTTTATGCCTGTTATGAAACCGCAGACGAGCTCGATCGACAGCGCAAGCTGCAACGGGCGCGCGGCAAGCCGCCCATTTACAATCGCGCCGGTCTGGACCTGACCGACGCCGAAAAGGCGACTTTCGAAGCCGAAGGTCGCAAACCGCATTGGCGGTTCAAGCTCAGCGGTGCGCGCGTCGTCTGGGAAGACCTGGTCCGCGGTGAGCAGGCGATTGAGACGAGCAGCCTGTCTGACCCGGTTCTGATCCGGGCTGATGGCTCATATCTTTATACATTGCCGAGCTGCGTCGATGATATTGATGCGGGTATCACCCATGTTGTTCGCGGTGAGGATCATGTCACCAATTCCGGCGCGCAGATCGAAATCTTCAAAGCCCTGGGCGGCACGGCGCCGCAAATGGCGCACACGCCGCTACTGGTCGGGGCGGATGGTGCCAGCCTGTCGAAGCGGCTCGGGTCGCTCGGCATGGGCGAATTGCGGGGACAGGGCATTGAGCCGCTGGCCATCTGCTCGCTGCTCGGCAAACTCGGCACCAGCGACAATGTCGAAATCCGCGAGTCGCTGGACCAGTTGGCCGACGAGTTTGACTTCGCCAAGATTGGTCGTGCGCCGGCCCGGTTCGACGAAGCCGATCTGCACAATCTGAATGCCGCACTGACACATGCGATGCCATTCGCCGTCGCCAAAGACCGATTGGCCGCGATTGATTCGAAAGCGGCAGATGAGACGTTCTGGAATGTGGTGCGAGAGAATTGCATCACGGTCGAAGACGCTGCGCGTTTTGTACCTGTCGCGTTCGGCGACATCACGCCGCGAATTGAAGACGAGGACTCAGCCTTCATCGCGGATGCTGCGCGTTTGCTGCCCGAGGGTGAGATGACCTCCGCAACATGGAGCGCCTGGACGTCTGCGCTGAAAGCCGAGACAGGCCGAAAAGGCAAAGGCCTGTTCATGCCCTTGCGCAAGGCACTGACCGGCATGGAGCGTGGTCCGAGCGTTGGCGATATGCTGGTGCTGATGGGGCGTGAGCGCGCCCTGACGCGACTGGGCGCTGGATAGGTTCAGCGGAACGGCATGCGCGAAGACGACCAGCAAAACCCGCATGCGCATGGCGATCTCGATCCCGCAGACTGGCGCACGTTTGAGACGCAGGTGACACGCGTCCTTCGGGCCGCCCTTGAGAAAATGCAGTCGGCGCAGGACGGACCAGTCTGGACTCCGCCGCCAGAGGAGCTGAAAGCGAGCCTATCTCGGCGCGTACCGACCGACGGCATGGAATTGAGTGAGCTCGCGACCCAGCTTGAGACACTCTTGCCGTATGGCGTGGGGAACACGCATCCAAGGTTTTTCGGCTGGGTGCATGGGGCGGGTTCGCCCGGAAACCTATTGGCCGAGATTGTCGGTTCCGCAATGAATGCCAATTGCGGCGGCCGGGACCATATTGCCATTTATGTTGAACGGCAGGTCATTGCCTGGTGCAAGGCGCTGTACGGATTTCCGGATGAAGCCTCCGGCTTGATTGTTTCAGGCACGTCGATGGGGACGATCATTGCCGCCAAGACGGCGCGTGACGCCGCTCTGGCTTTCGCCAGTCGGACCGAAGGCGTCGGCGCCGCCAACCTGGTCGGATATGTCTCTGAGCAGGCGCATAGCTGTTTGGCACGGGCGTTCGATATGATCGGCTTGGGCACCGCAGCGCTGCGCAAGATCGCGGTCACGCGCGATTATGAAATCGATCTGCAGAGGCTTGGGACACAGATACAGCAAGACCGCGCAGACGGCTTGCAACCCTTCTTCCTGGCCGGCACGGTCGGCACCGTAAATACCGGTGCGATTGATGATCTCGTCGCCTTGGCTGACCTGGCGGCGGAAGAGCGCCTCTGGTTTCACGTCGATGGGGCGTTCGGGGCGTCGGCGATGACAAGTTCGAAAATCGCGCCCCGGCTCAACGGCCTCGATCGCGCCGATTCTCTTGCGTTTGATTTCCATAAATGGATGCACGTCAATTATGATGCCGGCTGTGTCCTGGTGCGGGACGGAACGGCGCATCGCAAAGCGTTTGCCAACCGGCCGGATTATCTCGCGGCCAATGGTACAGCCCTCGCTGCGGGTGAGCCTTGGCCGGTGGATTTCGGGCCAGAATTATCACGCGGGTTTCGCGCCCTGAAAGTCTGGGCGCATCTCCTGGAGCACGGCACCCAGAAGATCGGTGCCTCGATCGCGCGAAATTGCGATCTGGCAAACTATCTCGCTGATCAGATCGAGATGCGAACAGCGTTTGAGCTCCTCGCGCCCGTCTCATTGAACATTTGTTGTTTCCGTTATCGCGCGCCGGGTCTGGCGGATGCGCAATTGGATGATTTGAACAGCCATCTCGTAGCGTGGCTGCAGAATGAAGGCATCGCCGCGCCGTCGACCACAAGGCTAAACGGTCGATTGGCGATCCGCGTGAACATCACCAATCATCGCACGCAACAGGCGGACCTGGATATTCTACTGAATGCGCTTGAACGCGGCGGTGCTGAACGGCAGGTCGATTAGTCGCCGAGTTTCACGACACGATCACATAAAGCCTGGATTGCGGCCTCTGGCGTTTGCTCATGCACCAAAGCGGCGCGGAACACTTCCGGCGTAAACTTGCCATCAATGATGTGATCCATCAGTTCGAAGAAGGGGGCCCAGAAGCCGTCTTCATCGAGAAATGCCATCGGTTTGGCGTGCAGGCCAAGACGGGCCCAGCTCAGCATCTCAACCGCTTCTTCTAGCGTCCCGATGCCGCCAGGGAGAACGATAAAGGCGTCGCTTTCGTCGAACATGCGCTGCTTGCGCGTATGCATATCCTCGACAATTTCGTGCGGGACATCTTCAAAGATACGCTCTTTCTGCAACAGGAAACGTGGCATGATGCCCAGCACATCGCCGCCATCTGAATGCGCAGCGCGTGCGCATGCGCCCATCAGACCGACGCCGCCGCCGCCATAAACCAGGCGGATATTGCGCTGAGCCAGCGTGCGACCCAGGTCCTGGGCAAGCTGCAAATAGTCTGGCTTCACGTCATTCGACGAGCCGCAATACACACAAATCGACTTCAAATCGCCCATCATTACTGCCTCTGATTCAAACCCTTGGTCCCTTAAAGGATGTTGGCAGCAATAACCAGAAAAAGGTTTCCAAATTCTGGTTGAGCGCTGCACCAAATCCGGGTGCGCCCGCGGGCTGTTGCATAATTGCGACTGATTGTCATTATCGCGCTAGTTGCGATTGATTTGCATTTACGATCAGGCTAGTCGATCAGCATCGAGGTTCAAAAAGGTAATTGAGTATATGACCCGCTTTCAATCGCGCCTGTTTGGTGCGGCCGCGTCTTTCGTCTTTCTCGCCAGTCCTGTCGTGGCTGCTGATACACCAGACGAGGATGATGTCCTGGTCCAGGACGAAATCGTCATTGTCGGACAATATTTGTACACAGATCAGGTCAATGCGTTGAAAGCGCCAACGCCGATATTGGATGTGCCACAAAGCCTGTCCATCATTACGGCAGACCAGATCCTGCAGCAGGGCTTTGACAGTATCGCGGACATTATCAGCTACACGCCTGGCGTCACCGCATCGCAAGGCGAAGGCCATCGCGACGCGGTCGTGTTCCGGGGTGTTCGCTCAACGGCGGATTTCGTCCTCGATGGGGTACGCGATGATGTCCAATATTACCGGCCTTTGTACAATCTTGAGCAGGTTGAAGTGTTGCGCGGGGCCAATGCCTTGCTGTTCGGGCGCGGCGGCACAGGCGGTCTGATCAACCGTGTGACCAAAAAGGCTGAGCTCGACGAGGCAATCACCGGATACCAAGCCAGCGTCGACAGTTTTGGCGCGTTCGGAGCTCAGATTGACAGCAATTTTGTGGTCAGCGACACCGCTGCCATCCGCGTGAATGCGATGTATGAACGTCTCGAAAATCACCGAGACTTCTATGATGGCGACCGGTTCGGCATCAATCCGACCGCCAAGATCGAACTATCCCCTGATACCACGCTGGATCTGTCTTACGAATATATCAATCACGAGCGGTTCATCGATCGCGGCATCCCGAC
>JBCCDZ010000089.1:0-10337 GCA_039030525.1 Pseudomonadota bacterium
AATTATCAAATCATCCTGACCAAAGTCGACAAGATCAAGAAATCCGAACTTGAAAAGGTCACGACC
The DNA here is from genome assembly GCA_039030525.1 of Pseudomonadota bacterium. Classification (GTDB taxonomy): domain Bacteria; phylum Pseudomonadota; class Alphaproteobacteria; order Caulobacterales; family Hyphomonadaceae; genus Henriciella. The sequence continues at coordinate 67 of JBCCDZ010000089.1, forward strand.
AATATTGAAGCAGCCTTGAAGAAACACCCGGCGGCCCACCCTGTCCCGCGTGCCACTTCGGCCGAAAAGGGGTATGGTATCCCCGAGCTCAGAGCTGAAATAGGACAATTGGTGGAGGGTTAAGTGTCGATCAGAATTCAAAGCGCCAATCTCGACACATCGGAATTTGCGGCTTTGATCGACACCCATGCCGAGCTGATGCTCAGCCTTTCCCCGCCTGGCTCTTGTCATTTCCTGCCAATGGATGGCTTGCGTACGCCCGACGTCACGGTCTGGGAGATGCGCGAGGGCGATGAGCTGGTCGGTTGCGGCGCCCTGCAGGAATTGTCGGCGACGCATGGCGAAGTGAAATCCATGCATATGCTCAGTCGCCGCCGCGGCGGCGGGCTGGGACGCAAGATGCTGGACCATATTCTCAACGAAGCCCGGACGCGCGGCTATGCACGCCTCAGCCTCGAGACAGGCAGTATGGACGGGTTCAAACCCTCTCGCACACTGTATCGCAGTGTCGGCTTCGAAATCTGCCCGCCCTTCGGGACCTATGTCGAAGACCAGAACAGTGTCTTCATGTCCTTGGAATTATCCGTACACGAATAGACTGTCGCACAAGCGACAAAAAAACGTCGCCAGCCTGTAACACAGACTCACTAGGTCGCCTCCAAACAGCCAAAGAGCGTTGGAGCCTCCCATGAAACCGATCCTGCTGACCACGGCCTCCGTGGTCCTATTCGCCACTCTTGCAAGCCCTGCCATCGCGCAAGACACTGACGATACCGAACTACGCCAGAACACCGTGACCGTCACGGTTCAAAAGCGCGAGCAAATCCTGCGCGATGTCCCGGTGGCCGTCAGCGCGGTTGATGCCGAGCGCCTGTCAGACCTTGGCCTCGCAGAGTTTGACCAACTGGCGCGCTTTGTCCCCGGGTTCGAAGTGCAAGAGCAAAGCCCGAACAATCCAGGCTTTGTTATTCGTGGCATCACCTCGGATAGCGGCGAATCCAATATCGAACCCCGCATCGCTGTGTTCCAGGATGGTATCTCGATCTCGCGCTCTCGCGGCTCAGTCGTCGAGCTTTTCGACCTCGAACGCGTCGAAGTCGCTAAAGGGCCGCAGCCAACCCTGTTTGGACGCGGCGCGCTGATTGGCGGCGTGAATGTCATTCAGGCCAAGCCGCAATTCGAATTTGGCGCGTCAGCGACCGCCGGTATCGGCAATCTCAATGAAGTGTTCGGCGAGGGCTATATTACCGGCCCGATTGCAGAGGACCAATTGGCCTTCCGTCTGTCCGGCCGTCTGCGACAGCGCGATGGTTATGTCGAAAGCCTCAATCCCGACGAGGAGGACTTTAACAGCCAGGACATGCTCGCCCTGCGCGGCGGTCTTACCTTCACACCGAATGAGGATTTGAGTTTCGACCTCATCGCCAATTATCAGGAAGATAATCCGAGCGGCACCAGCTTTAAATCGGGCGCCTTCGAGCCCGTTCCCGGCGCCTCAACTGACGCCTGGGATCCAGCTTTCCTGAACACATTTGGCGACTTTCTGGGCGACCGAGAGCTTGGCCTGGAGCGCGAGGTTTACGGCCTTACCTTGCTGACCGAATATGACATTTCCGACTCCCTGCGCCTGACCTCAATCACCGGCTATCGGGAATTTGAAAGCAGCGAAGTGTTCGACCCGGACGGGTTTGACTTGCCGCTCTTTATCTTTGCGGAGAATGCTGACGGCGAACAGTTCAGCCAGGAATTGCGCTTGAACTTCGACGTCAATGAGCGCCTGCGCGGCTTTGTTGGCGCCAGCTATTTCGATGAGACGGGCAACCAGGAAGTGCCGCTCACCTATGATGAGCGCGCGGTTCAGGCCTTTTTGGGTGGCTTTGTCGTGCCGCCGAATGCGCCGCCGGTCGACCTGTTGCCGGATACCAATCTGAACCCTGACGTCATCGCGCTGCTTGGCACGGTCCCGCTTAAGCCAATCCACAATGAGGTTTTCACCAATTCTGGTGAGACGACGAGCTACGAAATTTTCGGCGATGTCTCTTATGATGTGACAGACCGTTTCGAATTGACCGGGGGTTTGCGCCATACCTGGGATGAGAAGACGAGCGGCTTGATTGTCGAATTCCCGCAAGGCCCGAGCAATGTCACGCTTGCCGGTCTGTTTGTGCAGGATACAGGCGGTCTGATTGAAGCCAGCGACGAGTTCAATGACCTGACCTGGCGGGTCGCCGGTAAGTATGAGGTCAATGACAATGTAAACGTCTATGCCAATGCCGCGCGCGGACGTCGGCCAGAAGTGATTACCGCTTCCGCCAGTAACCCAACCGCCGGATTTACGACGCTGGACGCGGAAATCGTCGATGCCTTTGAAGCCGGTGTCAAAAGCAGCCTGCTCGACAATCAGCTTAATCTGAATGCATCTATTTTCTACTATGATTACAGCAACTTCCAAACGACTGAGGTGAATGACCAGGGTCTGCTCGAGCCGATTAATGCGGGTGACGCGACCGCGGAAGGGGCTGAAATCGAACTCAGCTTCGAGCCCACAGACACATTCGCTCTGACCGCATCGTATGGCTATAATAAAGCCCGGTTTGATGATCAGGTTGGCGCGCCATTCTCTGGCAATAAGTTGCGTCTGTCGCCGGACCAGACGGCCTCCATTGCCGCAAAGATCTTGATCGACACACCTGTTGGTGGCCTGTCTCTGGTGCCGAGTGCGACCTGGCAGTCTGAAGTCTTCTTCGACAATACAGAACGCGATGCCATCTCACAGGATGGCTATGCCCTGGTCAATTTCAATGCCCAGCTGGACCTCAGCGAGCATTGGTTTGTAAGCGCCTATGTCACCAACCTTCTCGATGAAGAATACCTGATTGATGCCGGCAATACGGGCGATGCGTTTGGCATCCCGACCTTCATCGCCGGCACGCCGCAATTCTTCGGCGCCCGCATTGGCGTCGTCTATTAAGACGTAAGAGCAGCGCCAATCCTGAGACACCTCCGCAGAAAGCGGGGGTGTTTTTCTTTGCGTGACGGTCAAATCCGGCTAAGAGCCTGCGCCATGACCGATACGCCGCTGCAACCTGCGCAACTCACCGCTGAGACCCTGTCCGAGGCGCTGCCTTATATTCAACGCTATGCCGGGCGCACCATTGTCATCAAATATGGTGGCCATGCGATGGTCGACGAAGCATTGTCAGTGGCGTTTGCGCGCGATGTCGTGCTTCTGAAACATCTCGGCGCCAATCCGGTTATTGTGCATGGCGGCGGCCCGCAAATCGCTAATCTGCTCGAGCGGCTGGGCATTCAATCGGAGTTTCGTGATGGCTTGCGCGTGACCGATGATGCGACCATGGAAGCGGTGGAAATGGTTCTGTCCGGGCCGATCAACAAATCCATTGTCCGCGCGATTAATGCAGCCGGTGGAAAGGCGGTGGGTCTGTCGGGATCTGATGGCGACTTGATGCGCGTCACCAAAGCCACCCGAACCCAGCGCGACGCGACCAGCGAAATCGAAAAAGTGGTGGATCTCGGCTATGTCGGTGAACCTGACAAAATTGACATCTCGGTCGTCAATGCCCTGATGGAGAGCGATAAGGGCATTATTCCCGTCATCGCCCCGGTCGGCGTGGGCGAGGATGACCGGCGCTATAACGTCAATGCTGATACCGCTGCCGGGGCCGTCGCTGCGGCGCTTCAGGCCAAACGCCTGCTGCTTTTGACCGATGTTGCCGGTGTCCTGGCTAAAGACGGCAAGCTGATGCGTGAAATCCGCCGCGACCATGTCGAAGCGCTGATGCAGGATGGCACGATCACAGGCGGAATGATTCCGAAGCTTGAAACCGCAGCAAAAGCCGTCAACATGGGGGTTGGCGGGGCAGTTATCTTGGACGGGCGTGCGAAACACGCTCTGCTCATGGAGCTATTTACTGAACATGGCGCAGGTACCTTTGTCTATTAAGACCCTTCTTGGAATTTTCGCGTTTGCGTTAACCATGGCTTTACCCGTCACCGCGGCGGCGCAGGCCAATTCAGACGGCTGGGAAATCTGCAACGAGACCAGCTATATCATTGAAGCCTCGACCGGTCGCTATGAAGGTCAGGGTGTGGTGGTGGAAGGCTGGACCCGGCTGCGTCCCGGCGCCTGTGAGCGCGTCATTGAAGGCGCGCTGCGACCCGGCATCCACTATTTGTTCGGACGCTCTTCAACCGCCCATCGCGGCGGCCGTAAAGTCTGGGGCGGGCAAACGCAGCTCTGCATTGACCCAACCGGTAGTTATGCCGTCGAAAACATCCCTGATTGCGGCGTCATGGGCCTGGAAGCGCGCGAGTTTCGCCCGGTCCTGATTGAGGAGTCAAAACGCTGGCGCACCAGCTTTACCGAGACCGAAAAGCGCACGCTCGAACAATCCAGCGCCGCCGGCGTCCAAAGACTGCTCGATAATGCTGGTGTTTATGCCGGACGGATTGATGGCTATCTCGGCCGCAAAACACGCGCCGCGATCGGTGATTTCCTGAGTTCAAAAGGCCTTGACGCGGAAACTTCGGACGCTGACTTGATGGATATTCTCGAACAGACCGCGATCGATCGGGCCCGCAATGTTGGTCTGACCTTCTGCAATCGCACCAATAGTCGCATCTGGAGCGCCATGGCGCGGCGGCGCGGCGAAGGCTGGGAAAGCCGTGGCTGGTGGTTGCTAGAGGCTGGCGGCTGCGCCCGCGTGATTGATGAGCCGCTCTTGCAGGCCGGACTGTTTGCTTACGCAGAAATGGAAGCGGGCGAGGGCGAGGTTCGTACCCTTACACGCGGCAGCGATTCCTTCTGTGTCTCAAAAGCGAAATTCGCCATTACCGGACGCGAGGCCTGTGAGGAAACGGCCTACCGCACGGGCCTATTCGTCGCCACACCGGCGCCGGTCAATCGCAAACTCGTCTTCGAGTTTTTCGAACGCGACTTCGGAGAGCCGGTAGATGGCAGCTGATAGCGAGCGGCCAAACACCGCGTTGCAACAGCGTCGAGCCTGGGTGTTTGACCTGGATAACACGCTGTACCCGGCAGAATGCGATCTGTTTGCGCAGATTGATCAACGCATGACGGACTTCGTCGCGCGCTTCCTGCGTTTGCCGCGAGACGAAGCTCGGGCGACCCAGAAACGCTATTATGCGGAACATGGCACGACCTTGAACGGGCTGATGTCGATGCATGGAATGGAGCCAGACGAGTTTCTGGCGCAGGTCCACGATATCGACCTGTCACCTTTGCCGAAGACGCCGGACCTTGCTGACGCCATTGCCGCCCTGCCCGGCCGCAAGTTTGTCTACACCAATGGCTCACGCGGTCATGCCGAGCGCGTGACCGAATATATGGGGCTGGCTGAGGTTTTCGATGGCAGTTTCGCGATCGAGGACAGCGCCTTCACGCCAAAGCCCAATCAGGCCTCTTATGATGCTTTCATCCAGCAATTTGAGGTCGATCCGACGCAAGCCGTGTTCTTTGAGGATTTGGCGCGAAACCTCGCCCCGGCCCAATCCATGGGGTTCGCCACCGTACTGGTTCAATCGGACAAGGATTGGAGCCACGAGCCTGCGTCAGCGCGTCCCGCTGGAATTGGGGATGACCTTCCCCCACATATCGACTATGTGACGCGCGACCTGACGCAATTCATACGTTCGATAATTCAATAAGACTCTCGGAAAGACGCCAAGACAATGCCTGACCGCTTAGCTGCACTGATTAATGCTGCCTGGGAAACCCGCGACGACCTCAACACAGATACAAAAGGCGAAATTCGCGAAGCCGTGGACGCCTCTCTATCCCTGCTGGATAGCGGTGAGGTGCGTGTTGCAGCGCCAGATGGCCAGGGCGGCTGGACCGTAAATGAGTGGCTGAAAAAGGCCGTGCTTCTGTCTTTTCGCCTGAACGCCAATGCCATTATGGATGGCGGACCTGGCCATCGCGGCACCTGGTGGGACAAAGTGCCGAGCAAGTTTGAGGGCTGGGGCGCCGCCGAATTCGAAGCTGCCGGTTTTCGCGCCGTGCCGCCCGCCACCGTGCGCCGCGGCTCCTACATTGCGCCTGGCGCGGTTTTGATGCCATCTTTTGTGAATATTGGCGCCTATGTTGATAGTGGCACCATGGTCGATACCTGGGCAACGGTCGGCTCATGCGCGCAGATTGGCAAGAATGTCCATATTTCTGGCGGGGCCGGCATTGGCGGCGTCCTTGAGCCCTTACAGGCCAGCCCTGTGATTATCGAAGACAATTGCTTTGTCGGCGCCCGCGCAGAAGTGGCAGAAGGCGTGATTGTCCGCGAAGGCTCGGTCCTGGCTATGGGCGTGTTCCTATCGCAATCGACCAAGATTGTAGACCGTCAAACAGGCGAAATTCGGTATGGCGAAGTGCCGCCCTATTCAGTGGTTGTCCCCGGCAGTCTTCCGGGGCAGAATGGTGGTCCGGCGCTTGCTGCCGCGATCATAATCAAGACGGTGGACGAGCGAACTCGCTCAAAAACCGGAATCAACGAGCTATTACGCGGTTGATCCCAAGAAGGTGACTCAATCGTCATCGGTATAAAGCTTGCAATGCGTTGAGCATTAAAGGAATTATGAGGTGGGGGCTCGCCTTGTAGAAATTGCCCGTTATACTGGGCACCTAACCAACGGAGTACTCCGTGACGATACAAATCGCAGGACGACATTTAGATGTTGGAGATGCGCTGAGAGAGCGCATTTCAGATGGCCTAGAGGCCGCAGTTAACAAATATTTTGATCGAAGTTTCGATGGCAGTGTCACCGTGGAAAAACGCGGGCATGAAGTGATCACCGATTGCAATGTTCACTTGCCGTCTGGCATCGTATTGCAATCCACCGGCTCTGCCAGTGATCCGTATGCGTCTCTGGAAGACTCCCTTGAGAAGATGGAAAAACGCGTGCGGCGCTATCACCGCCGGCTGAAAGACCATCACAAACGCTCGCCGATGCCGAGTGAACCGGCCAACGCCTTTATTATCAAAGGCGGCGATGACGAAACACCTGAAGATAAAGGTGAAGCGCCCCTCATCGTTGCAGAATCTGCGTCAGACGTGAAAACCATGTCTGTTTCGGAAGCTGTTATGCAGCTTGAACTGTCAGACACCCCTGCCGTTTTGTTTCGAAATGTGAAACACAGCGGCCTGAATATGGTGTACCGGCGCAAGGACGGAAACATAGGCTGGGTCGATCCCGCCGGACATTCCGCCGCCGACTAAGCCGATAGGTTAAAGTAGAATGGCAAATGATCTTTCTAGCCTCCTCTCGGAGGGTGTTGTTCTTGCTCCGCAAGCCAGCGAGACTCGCAAACAAGTTCTGAACACGCTCGCCAAAGCCATTGGCGAAAAACATGGCATTGATGGCCGCGATATTTTTGACGCGGTTATCGAGCGCGAAAATCTCGGTTCGACCAGTGTTGGCGAAGGCGTTGCAATTCCGCATGCCCGTATTCCAGGCCTGAAGACGCCTGTCGGTGCGTTCGTGCGTCTGGTCGACGGCGTTGATTTTGACGCCATTGATGGACGCCCCTGTGACCTGATCTTCATGCTGCTCGCGCCAATTGCCTCTGGCGCTGACCATTTGCGGGCTTTGGCACAGGTCAGCCGGGCGTTCCGCAATGCGGATTTGCGAGACAAACTGCGTCAGGCCGGTGATGCCGATGCGATCAAGGACCTGGTCTGTCCGCAAGCAGTCGAAGAAAGCGCCGCTTAGCTGCTAACCTGTTTGTGATTGGTCAGCACGGCCAACGCCCCTATATCTGCCCCATCTTTTGGGAGAGATATTCATGAAAATTACTGGAAGCTTCATTGCGCTGGGACTGCTCGCCAGCCCAGCCGCTCATGCGCATGGCGCCCATATTCCGTTGACGCAGCAGGCGCAACCGACACCGATTACGACAACCGATCTCGGCGATGGCTTGTACATGTTACAAGGCCGCGGCGGCAATATTGGAGTCCTTGCGGGCGACGATGGTGTGTTTGTCATAGATAGCCAATATGCCGATATGGCACCTGGCATCCTCAGCGCGATTGACGCCATTGCCGGCACCAAGCCGACGTATCTGGTCAACACGCACTGGCATGGCGATCACACTGGCGGCAATGCCATTCTGAGAGAGAATGGCGCGACCATCATCGCGCACCAAGGCGTCCGCGATCGGGTCACGGTTGATGTCACTCGCGACTTTTTTGGTCAGGAAAACACAACCCCGGCCTCACCGCCTGCGGCCTGGCCGGTGATTACCTTCAATGACCAAATGTCTTTGTATCTGAACGGCCAGACCATTCGCCTCATCCACGCCCCGGATGCACATACGGATGGCGACACATTCATCTATTTCGAAGAGGCTGATGTGATGCACACAGGCGACTTGATGTTTAGCGGCATGTTCCCGTTCGTGGATGTGACGTCAGGCGGCACGTTCTCAGGCTTTTCCGCCGCATCAAAAGCCATGGCGGACCTTGCGGGCGAAGAGACGCGCATCATTCCTGGCCACGGCCCGCTCTCTACTGAAGCTGATATTGCCGAAATCATCACAATGCTGGATGGCACGGTCGCGGCGGTCAAAGCTGAAGTGGATGCCGGTAAAGATATCGAGGCCATTCTCGATGCCGCGCCGCTCACCCCTTGGGTCGAAGACTGGGCGTGGGCCTTTATCAATGAAGCGAGCTTTACGCAGCTCATCTATGCCGATCTGACGCGCAGCAGCGACTAGCGTCTAATTCGCGTCATCATCTTCCGGGCGATTCTCACCCATTCGAGGGTCGCCCGCCGGGACGATGGCTTCTTCATCCAAAGCACTCCACTCGACTTCGAGCATGAAGGCGCGCAGATCAGCGATCGATTGCGCGGCGTTTTCTTCCTGCGGTATGTGTCCAATGCCGTCATAGATAACGACCTGAGAGCTTTCGATGGCATCCGCGAATTTCTGTGCGCCGGAGACCGGCACGAGATTATCTTCGCGCCCCCACATCATCAGGGTTGGAACGGAAATCTGCGACACGGTTTCTGGCGTTGCAAAAACCCGATCGCCGGCCATGATCGCCAGCAGAGTCGCGCGATGTCCCGGCGCGCGCGATAGCGCGACGAACCGCTCGACCAGCTCATCGGTCACAAAAGACTGATCCGAATATGACGATTCAAGGCCGGAGCGCGTCATCGAGGTCATGTCGAGATCTTTCAACACGGCGCGGCCGATCGGATTGCTCAACACAGTGAAGATAAACGGGGCGTCATCGCCTTCGCCAGCCTCTTCCGGCCAACCCGAGGCCGCCACCAGGACGAGACCATCCAGCGTTTCCGGATGGGTCAGCGCATATTGCCAGGCCGTATTACCGCCCATCGACGATCCCGCCAGGGTGAAGCGATCAACGCCGAGCTCTTGCGTGACCTCGTGCACGACGCTGACAAACCGTTCGATCGTCGCCAGGCTCGGGTCTTCGGCGCGAGACAGGCCATGCCCGGGCAAGTCCAGGGTGACAACACGATAATCAAGCTCAAGATCAGTCTTCCAGGCGTCCCATGTGTGTAGGGAGGCTGAGAAGCCATGCACCAGAACAATCGTTGATCGATCCTGTGGCCCGGTATCTGTGTAGTGGATTTTCAGACCATCATCCAAGGTCATGAATTGCGTGTCTGGTGTCGTGTAAACCGATTCCAGAGTGTCATAAGGGATGTCGGCGCGGCGCAGCGCTAACCAACCGGCAGCGAGCACAGCGACAATGGTCAGACCGACGGCAAGCGTTCTGCGTAACATTCGGGCACTCCACAAAGGCTCTGTGTCGTAAAACCGTCAAATATTAACGCTGTCAAAGAAAAGATTCAGCCGCCACAAACCGAACAGTCCGGGTTCGGACGAAGTTTCAAAATGCGGGTCTCACTGGTCAGCCCGTCAACAATAAGCAATCGCCCGATGAGTGGCTCGCCTGCATCAACAACAAGCTTAATTGTCTCCAGGGCCATATGACTGCCAATCATGCCGGTCAGCGCGCCGACCACGCCGACCTCATCACACGCCTCGGCGGCGGGTGGCAGATCCGGAACAAAGCACCGATAACACGGCGCGTCCTTGTTCAAACCGGACGCATAGACAGAGACTTGTCCGCTCCACCGGCTCGCCGCGCCAGAGACCAGGGCTCGGCCTGTCGCGTGTGCCACTTGATTCAAGGCAAACCGGGTTTCGAAATTATCGGTGGCATCGATCAGGATGGATCCGGCGGGGTCAGAGCTGGCCGAAAACC
>JBCCDZ010000090.1:0-10263 GCA_039030525.1 Pseudomonadota bacterium
CACCGTGGCCGGCGAAGCAGTACCGCGCGGTCTGTACGCCTTGCATGTGGAGCGTGTCCGGGTGCGCCAGGACGCGAAAGGGCGCGTGACCGGATACAGTGTGAAACTGAAACAGGGCGAGCGTCAGATTATGCCTGCCATGGATGGCTGGAGCTCTGTGCTTCACCTCAAGCTCTATAACCCTGCCAACACGCTCTATGGCCTGTCGCCTTTGGCGGCCGCGCGAAAATCGCTCGACATCCATAATGGCGCCGCCGGTTGGGCCAAGTCGCTGATCGACAATGCCGCGCGCCCCTCTGGCGCTTTATTGTATGGCAAGGATGGCGCGCGCCTGAATGATGAACAATTCGACCGCCTGAAAGAGCAGCTGACGCAAGAACATACAGGCGCCGCCAATGCCGGCCGCCCCTTGCTGTTGGAAGGTGGCTTGGATTGGCAGCCCATGAGCCTGTCTCCGGTTGAAATGGACTTTGCCGAGACCCGCTATGCCGCGGCACGCGAGATTGCGCTCGCTTTCGGGGTGCCGCCAATGCTGCTCGGCATTCCGGGTGATAATACCTATGCCACCTACAAGGAAGCGCACGCCGCCTTCTGGCGCCTGTCCGTCTTGCCCCTGGTTCAAAAGACCGCCAGCAGCTTGATGGTCTGGCTGCGTGGCCGGTTTGACGATGTCAGCATAGAGCCCGACCTGGATGCGGTGCCCGCCTTTGCCAGCGAACGCGACGCGCTCTGGGCACGCATCGGGAGCGCCGAATTCCTGACCAATGACGAGAAGCGCAAACTTATTGGGCTCCCCTTATGAGCGAGCGCAAGTTCAGCATCGCGGTGATGGTGGCGCTGGCCATCCAGGCCGCATCGACCTTGCTTTGGGCCGGCGCCGCCGCTGAGCGTATAGACACGCTTGAGCAGCAAATGGCTGACACGCGCCCGGTGGCTGAACGTCTCGCGCGCCTTGAGGCCCGTCTGGAAGCGGTGCAATCGCAGCTCGATCGGATCGAGTCCAAGGTGGACCGGTCATGAGCCCGCAACCCAGTCCGCGCGTCTCCAACGCCCCGGCATCCATGCTGATTGAAGGGTATGCCTCCGTATTCGGAGTTGCAGACCGGATGGGCGATGTGGTGCGCGCGGGCGCCTTTGCGCAATCCCTGCAAATGCGGCCCGTGCCGATGTTGCTGCAGCACCAGACGGGCGCCATTGCCGGGCGCTGGGTGCGCCTCATCGAAGATGGTCGCGGCCTGTTTGTCCGGGGCCTAGTCGAAAGCCCAGCGGCGCAAGCCCTGGTGCGGACTGGCTTGAGCGGTCTGTCCATCGGCTTTCGCTCACAGGTCTGGACCCTGCGTCCGGAAGGCGGGCGCCTCTTACGCAAACTGGACCTCGTCGAAATCTCATTGGTGTCACAGCCAATGCTGGACGTAGCGCGGTTCGAAATTGTTTCCGGATCAATCGAATAGGAGAAAACATGACCAAGGAAATCAAAGCCCAGACGGGTGACGCAGCGACCCTTGCTGCGGAAATGATGGCGGCATTTGAGGCCTATAAACAGACCAATGATGCGCGCATGGCAGAGATTGAAGCCAAAGGCGCAAGCGATCCACTTGTGGATGAGAAATTGCAAAAGCTCGATCGCCGCATCGATACGCTCAGCCTTAAGGCGGCGCGCCCGGTGGACGGGGTCGCGGCGCCGTCTCAGCCAGACTTGAACGAGGCCTGGTCACGCTATTTGCGCCGCGGAGATGAAAGCGGCCTGGCGCAGATCGACACCAAAGCCCTTTCCGTCGGAACCGATAGCCAGGGCGGCTATGTCGCCCCGCCAGAGCTCGATCGTCTGATCGAAGCTCGCTTGCAACAAAGCTCGCCCATGCGTCAGATCGCGACAGTGCGACAGACCTCGGCGGGTGTGTATCGCAAGCCGGTTTCGCTCGGCGTCGGCGCGCAATGGGCGGGCGAAACCGAGGCGCGCTCGGAGACGACTACGGCCGGTCTATCCTTGCTCGAATTTCCGGCTGGCGAGCTTTATGCCATGCCCGCCGCGACACAGACTCTGCTCGATGATGCTTATGCCGATATAGATGCCTGGCTCGCGGATGAAGTCGACACCGCCTTCAGCCTGCAAGAGAGCGCGGCCTTTGTCAGCGGCGATGGCAATGGCAAACCCAAAGGCTTTCTGTCTTACGGCAAGGTTGACGAGAGTTCGCACAGTTGGGGACAGATCGGTACGATTGATGGCGATTTCAGCCAGAGTGATGCGGGTGATCAACTGATTGACCTCATTCATACACCAAAGTCTCAGTTTCGCGTGAATGGCCGTTTCGTGATGAACCGGCGCACCGTGGCCAGCGTGCGCAAATTGAAGGATGGTGATGGCCGCTATCTCTGGGCGCCAGGCAATGGCGGCGAGGCGGCGACAATTCTCGGCTATCCGGTGACAGAGCTGGAAGACATGCCTGACATCGGCAGCGGTCAGGCGGCGATTGGCTTTGGCGATTTTCGCCGCTTCTACCTGATTGCTGACCGACAAGGCGCACGGGTCTTGCGCGATCCATTCTCTCACAAACCTTATGTCCTGTTCTACACGACCAAGCGCGTCGGCGGCGGGGTGCAGAATTTCGACGCTGTCAAACTGATGGTCTTCTAGGGCGCGAGCGACGGGGACGCGCGCCTTCAACCCTGGACTTGAGAGATTTTCAAATGACTGACCTGACGGTGATGACGCCGCCGGCCGAAGCGCCTTTGTCGCTGGATGCCGTGAAAGCCTTCCTGCGCATCGGACATGATGACGAGGATGCCCTGCTAGAAAGCTTGCTGCAGGCGGCGCGCGAACGATTAGAGCGCGTCGCGGGCCTGGCCCTGGTCCAGCAGACTGTACAGATCGTGTGGTCGAAATGGCCCGCTGGGATCAGGGGCCGCGGCGCCCGTCTGCCCATCGCGCCGATCCGCCAGCTCGACGCGGTGCGCGTCACGGATGCATCCGGGACCTCGACGGATTATTCGAGCGATTTTCAGCTTGCTTGCGGCCGGGTTTGCTTGCGCCCTTGGAGCCGGTTGCCTGGTGTTCCGGCTAGCGGGCGTATTGAAATCGAAGTGCAGGCCGGGTTCGGTCTTGCTGCGGATATTCCGGACGATTTGCGTGAGGCCCTGCTGCGTTTGATCGGTGCGATGTATTCGGCGCGGGTGCCAGACACGTTCGCGTTCGAACAGGGCGGCGGCTTGCCGCGCGAGGTTCAGGCCATTCTCAATGCCCGCAAAGAGGTGCGGCTATGAGCGGCACTGACTTTCTGACGCGCAGCGATCCTGAACTGGTCGCGGCATTGCTCGCGGGTTTGCGCGTTGATGCACAGGTGCAAGCCGCACTGGGCCAGCCTGCGCGGCTGTTCGATGCCGAGACGCGGGCGCCGGTTTTTCCTTACGCCCTGCTTGAGCGGCATGAGAGTCGCGCGGCCGATCGTGTTGCAGTACGGCGGCTTGAGCACACGATCCAGCTCGGCATCTATTCAAGGCATGGGGGGCTGGAAGAGGCAAAGGCTTTGCTCGGGGTCTTGCGCGGCGTCGTGGAGCGGCTCGCGCTGAACCTGGCCACGCAGCGCGTCCTGCTCATCGTGCCGACCTATTGCGATGTCTTGCGTGCCCGGAACCAGACCACATGGCGCGGCTTGTTGCACATTCGCGTTCACACAGAGGCGCTGACGTGATGGCCTTTCATGACGTTCAGTTCCCGATGCCTTTGGCGCTCGGCGCTGTAGGTGGCCCTGAATGGCGGACCGATCTGGTCACGCTTGCCAGCGGACAGGAGGTGCGAAATGCGTCCTGGTCGAAAGGTCGTCGTCGATGGCAGGTCGGCAGCGCAATCACGGATCTCGCCAGCCTGCAAAGCTTGGTCGCTTTCTTTGAAGCGCGGGCCGGGCGACTGCATGGCTTTCGGTTCAGAGACCCGCTTGATCATGCCAGTTGCGCGCCGGGGGATGATATCTCTTTTCGGGATCAGAGCCTCGGAACCGGCGATGGCCTGACCACGGTCTTTCAGTTGCAGAAAACACAAGCTGGCGTGTCCCGCCTCATCCTGAAGCCGATGGCCGAGACGGTCAGCATTGGCGTGGATGGGCAGCTTCTTGAAACGGGCTGGTCGGTTGATGCCCTGAAGGGGCAGATCACGTTCGAGACCGCGCCAATCGCGGCTGCGACCGTGACGGCCGGGTTCGAATATGATTGTGCGGTTCGCTTTGATAGCGATCAGATCGAGGCCGTGATCGAAGCCTATGGCGCAGGCCGGATTGCAGACCTGACTCTGATCGAACTTCCGGCGAGCGTGTTATGAAGACGGTATCCGAAGCCTGGGAGGCGCGACTGAGCGGCGATACGCTAACACTGTGTTTGTGTTGGCGTCTGACACGCCGGGATGGGCAGGTGTTCGGTCTGACCGATCATGACCGGGTGCTGCAGGTCGGCGGCGTTGTCTACATGCCCGGCCAGGTTCTGGATGGAACTCAATTCACGCACGGCGCCGACTTACAGGCGGGCAGCGTATCGGCTTCTGGCATACTGTCGAGCGAGCTGATCACCGAAGACGACTTGCGGGCTGGCCTATGGGATGGCTGCGTGGTGGCAGTCTACCGCGTCGACTGGCAAGCGACAGAACTCGGCGAGCTTCACGTCTGGAGCGGGTCTTTCGGCGCCGTCACGATATCCGAGCATGGTGCATTTCAAGCTGAGCTCGTGTCGCAAATGGCGGACTTGCAGCGCCCGATTGGCCGCGTCTTGCAGCGGCAATGCGATGCGGTTCTGGGCGATGAACGCTGCGGCGCAAATGTACAAGACCAGACCTGCGATCAGCGGTTCGAGACGTGCCGGGATGTCTTCGGCAATGCCGAGAATTTCCGTGGTTTCCCGCATCTGCCCGGCAATGATTTCGTTCTGTCGGGCCCCGCCGCCAGTGGCAATGATGGGGGCAAGAGATGACCCGTAAGGATGTGGTTGTGTGCGCTGCTGACTGGATCGGTACACCGTATCGTCATCAGGCCAGCCGCAAAGGGATCGGCACAGATTGTCTCGGCCTGTTGCGCGGCGTCTGGCGCGAGCTGATCGGGCCTGAACCAGAAGCCCTGCCGCCCTATACACCAAACTGGGCGGAAGCGCTGAAACAAGAAACCTTGCTCGCGGCAGCGCGCCGCTACCTGGTCGAAATCCCGATTGGAGACCAGCGCCCAGGCGATGTCCTTTTGTTTCGAATGGGGCTCGGCCACCCGGCCAAGCATTGCGGCATTGTCTCGGCGCCGGATCGATTGATTCATGCCTATTGGGGCCGCTCTGTCTGCGAGACCCGTCTGGTGCCCTGGTGGACGCGGCGATGTGCGGCGGCGTTTCAGTTCCCGGGATTGATAGAAGAGGCGCACGGCCATGGGTGAAATTGTTCTGACGCCGGTTGGCGGTCTGGCCGGTGCGGCCGTGTTGCCAAATGGAGTCACGCTGTTTGAGCAGACTTTCTCAGGCGCTGCGATTGGACAGACGATCGGGCGTTATGCAGGGCGCGCCATCGATCGCGCGCTGGTCCCGCCGCAAGAGTCCGCGCGCATCAAATCCCTGCACGTCATGGAAAGTCGAGAAGGCGCGGCTCTGCTGAAAATCTATGGCCGCATGCGTGTTGGCGGGCAGGTTATCTGGGCCTCTCGATTCAAAGAAGCACGGCGCACGCAGTCCGCCGGCAAAGGCGGGCCACAGATTATCGACTATTCCTATTCGGTGAGTTTCGCAGTCGCACTGGGCCAGGGGCCAATCACCCGCGTGGATCGCGTCTGGGCGAATGGTGAACTGTTCTCGCTGCGCGACGTGACCTGGCGGCTTTATTTGGGGACACGCGATCAAATGCCGGCTCCCCTGATCGAAGCGATTGAAGGGACAGGCCAGGCCCCGGCTTTTCGCGACACGGCCTATATCGTGTTTGAAGACCTGCCGCTGGACGCGTTCGGCAACCGACTGCCGCAAATGTCATTCGAAGTCGTGCGCGCGGGCGACCGCGAAACGGACGCCTTGGCGACGACCGTGCAGGGCGTGAACATCATCCCAGCCTCTGGCGAGTTTGTTTATGCGACCTCGATTGTGCGCGAGCGTCGGTATCCCGGGATTGAGAAAACCCTGAACCTGAACAATGCGCGCGGCGAGGCTGACTTTGCGGTCTCGCTGGATCAGATGCAGCATGACTTGCCCAATGCGAACGACGCTGCGTTGACGGTCGCCTGGTTCGGCACGGACTTGCGTGCGGGTGAATGCCGCATTCGGCCCGGCGTCGAGCTGCGGGATCGGACGACGGTGCCGTATGCCTGGCGGGTTGATCAGACCGGTCGCGACACGGCGCATCTGATTTCGCAAACGGAGGGCAACCCGAACTATGGCGGCACACCGGCTGATGAGGCTGTCTTGGAAGCCATTGAGGCGCTCAAAGCGGCCGGGATTGCGGTCACGCTGTCGCCCTTCCTTCTCATGGATGTTCCGCCCAATAATGGACTGCCAGATCCACGTGGCTGGATCGGACAGCCGCCTTTTCCCTGGCGGGGTCGGATCACGGTCACGCAAGACAAATCCGCATCCGCTCGGACACAGATCGAGGCTTTTATTGGCGATGATGGCGCGTTTGGCTTTCGCCATTTCATCCTGCATCATGCCAGGCTCGCTGTCCGCGCAGGCGGGGTCGATACGATCCTGATCGGGTCAGAAATGGTTGGCCTGACGCGTGTGCGCGATGATCAGGGCAGGTTTCCCTTTGTCGAAGCGCTGCAGGCGATTGCCGCCGAGGTGCGGGCGATTGTGGGTGCGGACGTGAACATCTCTTATGCCGCGGACTGGACCGAGTATGGTGCTTATGCTCCGGGGGATGGCAGCCATGATATCTTGTTTCCGCTGGATGATTTATGGGCGTCGGCTGATATCAATTTTGTCGGCGTGGATTGGTATCCGCCTATGGGCGATTGGCGCGATGGTCGAGAACATCTCGACGCACAGGCCGGTTATGCCAGCGCTGACGCTGCGGATTACCTTTTGAGCCAGCTAGCTGGCGGCGAAGCCTATGACTGGTATTATGGCTCAGACGCGGACCGAGACGCGCAGATCCGGCGGCCGATCATTGACGGCGCCAGCGCTGAGCATTGGGTATTTCGTGCCAAGGATCTCGCAGGCTGGTGGGGTGCTGACCATTATCCGCGTCCGGGAGGACGCCGGGCCGCCACGCCCTCCGCCTGGCGAGCAGGCCTGAAACCCATTCGTATCCTCGAAATTGGAGTTCCAGCTGTCGACAAAGGGGCGAATGCGCCGAACGTCTTCGTCGATCCCAAGAGTAGCGAAAGCGCTTTTCCTTTCTATTCCAATGGTCTGCGGGACGATCTGATTCATAGGCGAGCGCTCGCTGTCGCATTGCCTTACTGGCGCGCGCAGCCTTTCATCGAGCAAGTTCTGGTCTGGGCCTGGGATGGTCGTCCGTGGCCAGATTTCCCGGCGCGCGAAGAGGTCTGGAGCGATGGCCCGAACTGGCAATTCGGGCATTGGCTCAACGGGCGCACAAGCCTGGTCGAATTGGCGGACATGGTTGCCGATATGGGGCGTGAGGCCGGACTTGCATTGGACGTATCCGGATTAAACGGGGTGGTCGATGGTTACGCTGTGGATGGCGTCACCTCGGTGGCCGCCGCTTTATCACCGCTGACGCTGGCCTTCGATTTTCATATTCGTGAAGCCGAGGCGGGCCTAATCGCACAGAACAATGTGTACGGGTCCGCAATCGCTGTGGATGCGTCACGTCTGATTGATTCTGGGCGTCGTGAGACTTTGGCTTTGTCACAACTCAAGCCAAGCGGTGCGGCGCTCAACTATATATCCGGTGATTTTTCTTATCAGCCGGCGCTGGTCGAGTATCGCAACCCCGCGGCAGATCATGATTTGGTGCAGCATGCCGGTTTACCATTGGTGCTGACGCAGGGTCGCGCGCGGTTGATCGCTGAGGCGACCTATCAGCAAGCGTGCGTGACAAATCTGGTTCGTCTTGGCGTTGCACCGGGTGCTGGGTTCGAACTCGAATATGCGGATGCGGTGGCGTTTGAAGGACGCGATTGGCGGGTTGAGCAGATCGAGGACTCTTTGCTTCTCCGCAATATCGTCTTGCGAGCGCAGACGCCGCCACCCGCGATGGCCAACGCCGTCACGGTTCCTGGTTCAGGCGATGCGGCGGGGTATCCAGCCGACGTCGAGTTCGAGATCATTGATATCCCTCATCTGTTAGATGACGAGATCATCGGCCCGTCGATTGCTGTTACGGGTGATCCCTGGCTGTCACCCGTCGACGTGAAAATTGGCGCCACGCTGCAAACTCTGCAATTAAAAACGGTCATACGGGCGCCCGCTTTTATCGGGCAAACGGTCTCAGCGCTGCCAGCCGGGGGCGCCGGAGAATGGGATGAGGTCACGG
Organism: Pseudomonadota bacterium; assembly: GCA_039030525.1. Lineage (GTDB taxonomy): Bacteria > Pseudomonadota > Alphaproteobacteria > Caulobacterales > Hyphomonadaceae > Henriciella. The sequence goes on from JBCCDZ010000090.1 coordinate 8,447, forward strand.
TGTTAGAGGTGCATATCCCGAATGGAGATTTAAGCTCAGCGGATCCGGCCGCGGTACGCGATGGTGCGAACCGGTTGGCGATTGCGCGGGCCTCTGGCTGGGAAGTGATCGGCTGGACCTCCGCAGCGCTTGTCGGGACAGATCAATGGCATCTGTCTGGCTTATTGCGAGGCGCTTTGCAGACGGACGCGCAGGGGGTCAGCCCCGATGCAATTGTGGTGATCATAAATGACCGGTTACGGACAATTCCGCTCGCCTCGTATCAGATCGATGAGCCTCTGCTCTGGCAAATCGGGACAAGCGATGCGATCTCTTACACATATTCGCCTTAGGGGAAGCGAGCGAGGCGCACCTGTTGCTGGGGGAATAGCTTTGCAATCGCTGTGAGGCCGCGTAAGTGTAGGCCCGATGAGTCCCGGAATCTAAACTGGCAATGAGCAAAAATCCTTACGACATTCTTGGCGTGACGCGATCTGCCAGCGCAGATGACATTCGGCGCGCCTATAAACGTAAGGCCAAGGAAACGCATCCTGATTTACACCCGGATGATGCTGTAAAAGCAGAAAAATTTAAATCCGCCTCTGCCGCTTATGAAATTCTCAGCGACGCCCAGAAACGTGGACAATTTGACCGTGGCGAGATTGATGCCGACGGCAATCCACGTGGGTTTGAACAAGCCCAGGGATTCGGCGGCGGCGCTGCTTACGGGCGTGGCCCAGGCCCTGGATTTGGTGGCGACCCTGGATTTGGCGGCTATTCAAGACCGCAAGGCGGATCTCAAGGCGATGTGTTCGAAGACATTCTGTCAGGCATGTTTGGCGGTGGGCGTCGGCGTCCGGGACCTAAAAAAGGGTCGGATATGCGCTACCGCGTCGAGATTTCGTTTGAAGATTCCGCCCTCGGCGCACGCCGGGAAATGACCATGGCGGATGGCCGAATCCTCAACATCACCATTCCGGCCGGGATTGATACCGGCCAGTCGCTGCGGCTGAAAAGTCAGGGCAAGACGACAAAAAGCGGTGGCCCGCCGGGCGATGCGATTCTCGAAATCAGCGTCCGACCGAGTAAATTATGGACGCGAGATGGCAACGATATTCGTATGATTGTGCCGATCCCGCTCAGGACCGCGCTGCTGGGTGGGCAAGTCGATGTTGAAACGCCAATGGGCCCGATCGCATTAAAGATCCCGGACGGGAGCAATACCGGATCGGTGCTTCGCCTACGCGGAAAAGGCATTCAATTGAAGAGTAAGCCTGGCAATTTGTATGCGCGATTGGAAGTCGTCATCGAAGATCCGAAAGATACCGGTTTGAAAGACTGGGCACGGGGCTATGATGGATGACTGTAATCCGCGAAAAATATTCACAAACCATTCAGAGGACTTAGCGCATATCGGGGTCACTATGAAAAAGATGCTCGCCATCCTGCTTGTTTCCGCGGTCGCGGTCGCCCCTTTGCCAGCCCTGGCACAGGGCCAGCACGGCAATTCGTTTTCGGCCGATGAAGCCCGCAATGCTCGCGATAAAGGCGATGTCATGCCTCTGCGCGATATCTTTCGGCGCTTGAAAAACCGCTATGGCGGCTATCAAGTCGATGCCAATCTGTACAATCGCGGCGGTGGCCAAGTCTATGTTATCGATTGGATGACCGACAAAGGTGAACGAATCCAGGTAACGGTCGACGCGAAAACTGGACGAATCCTGTCTTCTAACTAAGGTAGAGCTATGAGAATTCTTGTCGTTGAAGATGAGGCGGACTTACGCCGTCAATTGGCCGATGCGCTGACCCATGCTGGCTATGCCGTGGATCTGGCGGCG
>JBCCDZ010000091.1:0-10118 GCA_039030525.1 Pseudomonadota bacterium
ACCAGTTTTGGCGGATCCGCCTTGTCGCTCAAGTATCGATCAAACCGGTACGCACCATCAGCCCAAGCATTGGCAATTTGTGCCTGTGTATGCCCGCCTGAACGTGCGATCTCGTAAGCCCCCGCCGGCAGGTTTGCGCTCAATGCAGCAACGGCCAGCGCGTCCGCCCCCGCGCCAAGTCCAAACAAGACGCCGGAAACATGGCCGCCTGCAGTGGCCGTCAGCACCATTTGGCCACTCTGACCGGTAAAATTTTGCGCCGTCGCCATCGCCATTAAATCAGTTGGCAATCCATCGACGCCCTCCCAGTCTTCCTTTGAAAACAGGTAAACGGGGGCGGCTGAATCAGCTTTTGCGATCAATGCGGAATGCGTGGGCATAAAGGGCTCCATACAAGTTAATTGGGTTGCCAGTTCTGTTAACCTCGTCTTGACCAGGTTGCTGGCATGATCAGCGCTCTAACAGCCTCGGAGCCTGCGAAATGTCCAGAGCCAGAACTGCCAAATATACGCTTTCCCTGTTGGCCCTCGCCACCAGCACAGCCTGCGCGAGTTCACCGGACGCGGCGCGCCCTTCGGCAGAAGATGTCGCATTTCAGGAAGCGATCGAGGAAGCCTTGCAACCCGCCACCGCGGAAGAAAAGGCACAAGCCAATCGCTCCGACCCGATCACGCGCGCGAATTTCTGGGCCAATGAGTACCAGAAAGACGGCTTAAACCTTGAAACCACGATCGAATTCATGCGTGCACTCAGGAACATTGGCAGCCATGAACGCATCCTGGAAATTGCCACAACGACGATTCCCGCACATCCGCAAAGCCATGAAATTTTTCTCGAATTGGGCCGATCCTTCATGGCGCAGGCCAAATATGACCAGGCCTCACAAGCCTTTGTGCGGAGCGCCGATCTTGCCCCGACGACTGAGGCAACTCCATTAGCAGCGCTCGGACTGGCTTTCGATCGACTGGAGCAACATGACAAGGCGCAACAAGCCTACCAATACGCTCTCGACCGCGATCCGAACCGGGCAACGACGCTCTCAAATTATGGCCTGTCACTCGCGCTGACCGGGCAATTGGAGGCCGCTGAAGCGACGCTCAGACGAGCGGTCGAAGCGCCAGGGTCAGATGTCCGTGTTCGCCAAAATCTGGCGCTTGTGCTCGGTCTGCAAGGGCGGTTTGACGAGATGGTCGCCGTTGATCCAAACGCGCCGCCGCGCTCGATCGAGGCCAATCAACGTGCGCTTCGCGAGATGATGACGCCGGTCAATAATTATGACGGTCTGCGAAGCCTGGACGAGGTCATCGATACGCTCGAGCGCACGCCAGCAGCCGCGCAAAGCATGCCGGAAGTGCCTGAAGTGCGCGTTGACGCAGAGAGCATGCAAGATCCGCTGTCTGCCGCAAACGTGGCAGGCACAGATCCTGAATTGGCCGGCGAAGGTCCGCAGCCTGTGACACAAAATCTGCGTCCCACCCTGCGGGGGTCGCAAGGCCGCTAAACACGACCCAACCCACGTTTTAGGAATATTGCAATCGAGACTGTGGTGCGGTTTAGCCGTTTTCCGCCTGCATCCGCATTACTTTGATCACGGCTGGTCCAAGCACAACCAGGAACAAGACCGGCAGGAAGAACAGGATCATCGGAACCGTTAGCTGCGCCGGCAAGGCCGCCGCTTTTTTCTCAGCCGCAGACATCCGCATATCGCGGTTCTCTTTCGCCATGACACGCAAGGCATCACCCAGCGGCGTACCATAGCGCTCTGCTTGAACGAGGGCCATCGTCACGGCCTTTACACCTTCGTGTCCCGTCCGTCGGGCCAGGTTTTCATAGGCCTGACGGCGTTCTTGCAAGTAAGATAGTTCGGCTGTGGTCAGCTGAAGCTCTTCAGCCAGCTCAACAGATGCCGTACCAATTTCGGCACCAACCTTGGCGAACGCCATCTCGATCGACATGCCCGATTCGACACAGATCAGCATCATATCCAATGCGTCAGGAAACGCTTTCATGATCGATTGCTGGCGTTTCGCGGCAATGTTACCGACATATAGGTTAGGCGCATAAAAGCCCACAGCGAGACCAAATATGATCGTCGCAAACTTCATATTTCCCTGCAATCCAAAATCGTTTACGAAGAAAATGAACAAAAACACCAGGAGCGCAAAAACGAACGGCAAGATAAAGCGGCAGAAGTAGAAGATTGTCAGCGGTCGCGGACCGCGCAGACCCGCTTGTTCCAGCTTGGCCTCAATGTTTGGATCCTCCAGCATTTTCTGGAGGTCGAGCTTGTTCGTAATATCGCTAATCGTGCCCTTGTTTTCACGCTTCAGACCGGATTGTTCAATATCTGCACGAGAGGCGCGGCGCAGTTTATCGCGTTGCTCAGACACCTGCTTCAAGCGGGTTTCCAGCTTATCGCCTTTCAGCGCCGGCAGCATCACGCCAACAACCGTCATGAACATAGCGACGGCCACTGCCATAGAGAGCAGAGAGGCTGGATCACTTAAAGATTGTACGAAATCGCTCATGCCTTTCCCTCCCTAGAAATCGAAGCTGATCATTTTGCGCATTACGGTGACGCCCATCGCGTACAGGCAAAAGCCCACGAACAAGACCGCGTGACCGCCAGAACTCTCCCAGAGTTCAGCGATGTAAGAGGGCGTCGTCAGATACACCATGAAACCGACAGCAAAGGGCAAGCTGCCGATAATATACGCGGAAGCTTTAGCTTCGGCGGATAGGGCTTTAATCTTCTCACGCATCATCTTGCGCGACCGAATAACCGTCGACAGGTTGCCGAGCGCTTCGGACAAGTTACCGCCAGCTTTTGCCTGGATAGACAGCACGATGACGAAGAAATTCACTTCAGGCAGCGGCACCCGCTTATAGAATTGCTGCAGCGCGCGTTCGGTGCTCATGCCCATTTGCAAATTGTCGGTCAGCAACTGAAATTCCGGCCCAAGAGGGGCCGGGCTCTCTCTTGCGATGATCCGCAAACACTCGGTCAAAGGCAGGCCTGATTTAACGCCGCGAACGATAATGTCGATGCCGTCAGCAAATTGGTTCATCAGCTTCTTGTTACGGCCATTAGTAAGGAAACCGAGCACCATGCGCGGGAAGCCAATCCCCGCAACGAAAGCCGCGCCGCCAATCATGACGGGCTGGGACTTAAACTGAAACCCGAGAATTTTAGGCGGTCCTTCTGCCCCGGAATACCACATAACAAACGCTGCGACCGCGCCGAGAATGACAGAAATAATCCAGAACATTTGCGCAGGCATTTCCAGGCCCGCTTGATTGATCTTGGACTGAATGTCGTTTGCGACCAAGGAGTTACGGCGGTTCTCATCCTGCTCGCGCAGCTTTTTGAGCATTTGCTGCGTTTGCTTTTTCCGAGCCGCGTTTGGATCATTTCGACTGCCCCGACGTCCGGGCGTCTCATTGGCCGCGAGTTGTTTCGCACGCTTTGCGGCCTTCTCGGCGCCATTATCGCCCGTCAGCACAAACCCGATGCCGGCGATACACAGGAATGCCAGGCCGCCAATGGCGTACAAGATGAGGTCGCTGTTCAGGTCCATCGACTATGCCAGTTCGTCCAGGGCGGTCGCGAGATCGCGTTCGAGATTGTAATATTGCGCGCGTTCCCAGAATTTCGGACGGCCGATACCGGTGCCTCGATGGCTACCAATGATCTTGCCGTCGTCGCTTTCACCCTCGATTTCATATTTCAGGATGTCCTGCAGCACGATCGTGTCGCCTTCCAGCCCCATCACTTCGGTCACACACATGATGCGACGAGAGCCATCGCGTAGTCGCGACGCCTGAACCACCACATCGACCGAGCCGACAATCATCTCGCGAATGGTTTTCGCTGGCAGACTGAAACCGCCCATGGTGATCATTGATTCAACCCGTGACAAAGCTTCGCGCGGACTGTTGGCGTGCAATGTGCCCATAGAGCCGTCATGGCCCGTGTTCATAGCCTGCAGCAGATCAAACGCTTCCGGTCCGCGCACCTCGCCCACGATGATCCGTTCAGGACGCATACGCAGACAGTTTTTGACCAGGTCGCGCATTGAAATCTCACCCGAGCCTTCAATGTTTGGCGGACGTGTTTCCAAGCGCACAACGTGCGGCTGTTGCAATTGAAGTTCGGCGGAGTCTTCGCACGTGATGACCCGTTCGCTCGGCTCGATAAAGCCAGTCAGACAATTGAGCAGTGTGGTTTTGCCAGACCCCGTACCGCCTGAGATCAGGACGTTACAACGGGCATGACCGATAATGCGGAGGATTTCGGCGCCAGCTTCCGAGATCGATTTGAAGTTTACCAGATCCTGAAGCTTCAGCTTATCCTTTTTAAACTTACGAATGGTCAGCGCGGGCCCGTCAATCGACAGTGGCGGCGCAATCACGTTTACACGGGAACCATCGAGCAGTCGGGCATCACAAATCGGGCTGGCATCATCTACGCGGCGTCCAACCTGGCTCACAATGCGCTGACAGATATTCATCAGCTGCGCATTATCGCGAAAGCGAATATTGGTACGCTCTATCTTGCCATCGACTTCGATGTAACAAGTGTCAGCACCATTCACCATGATATCAGCAATGTCATCGCGCGCGAGCAGCGGCTCGAGCGGTCCATAGCCGAGGACGTCATTACAAATATCATCGAGCAGATGTTCCTGCTCGGAGATCGACATAACGACATTCTTGATAGCGATGATTTCCACGACAATGTCGCGGATCTCTTCCCGGGCGCTTTCCTGGGCGAGTTGCGCAAGTTGTCCCAAGTCGATTGTGTCGATCAGCGCATTGAAGATCGTCGTCTTGGTCGCGTAATACTCTTCCGAGCGATCGGTAACTTGCGTGACCTTCTCTTCCTTAGCCGGTGCGGGTGGCTTCACCGCCGTTGGTTTTGGCTTTTCTTTGGGCTCCGCGGGCGGTTTCGGGGCTTTCGCAACAGGCTTAGCGACCGGCGGCTTTGGCGCAGCCGGAGGAGCGGCTTTCGCGACCGCGGGCTTTGCAGCCACTGGTCCGGCAGAACGTTTGCCAAATGCCATGTCTTAGCCCTCTTCTGTGCCTATTTCCCAAGCAGTTTCTGCAGGAGTGATTTTGATTGTGCGACGATTTCGCGGCCCGAAATCTGGCTGGCGAGCTGATCAATGGCGATCGATGGTGTCGCAGCAGAATCGGTCTCGGAAATCATCTGGCCATTGTTGGATGCTGTGCCGAACAATTGCGGATCGAAAGGCAGAACAATGGACGGTTCGACTTCGATGGCCGCTGCGAAATCCTTGGTTGGAATTTCCGGCCGCTTCGGCACGCCCATCATATTGATCACAAGCTTCGGCGGGGCATCATTTGGACGCTGCGCTTTTAGCTCATCAATCATGTTCTTGCCGTTGCGCAGAGACGCGAGATCCGGCTGACAGACCAGGATGACCTCATCTGATCCAAGCAAAGTTTGATACGTCCATTCTGACCAGGCGTGCGGAATATCGAGCACGACAAAGGGCATGACCCGGCGCACCGTGTCGATAATCGTGGTGTAAGACTCGGTCGGAATTTCCATGATCTGTGACACCGTCGCAGGCGCGGTGAACAGCGACAGCCGGTCTGTGACCTTAGACAATAGTTTGGACACAACCGCATCGTCGACACGCTCTGGTGCTAACAGGGCATCCGCCACGGTCTGCTGGTTCTCGTGATTGAAATCAAGCGCAGTGGTTCCGAACGACAGATCGAGATCGATCAGTGCGGTATTCACTTCCGCGCTTTCGGACAAAGCCCATGCCAGATTATGCGCCAGTGTTGACGCGCCGACACCGCCTTTTGCGCCGATCACAGAAATCGACTTTCCGACAAAAGGAGCATCCGGATCAGAGAACAGTTGGCTGATCGACCGGACGATCTGAACCGGCGCGATGGGCGGCACCAGATATTCACTCACACCGCGCGCCATAAGCTGACGGTATAGACCGATATCATTGGTGTTGCCGATCACCATGACCTGAACGCCCTCGTCACAATGTGATGCGAGCTCGTCAATCTGAGCCACCATCGATGTGTTGGCAGCTGAGGATTCCAGGATCAGAAGGTTTGGCGTTGGATTTTCGATCAAATACGCAATCGCCGCTTCAAGTCCGCCCATTTGGGTCTGGACATTGGCCTGTTGCATACGACGGTCACTGGCGACCGCCTCGATCAGCGATACCGTTTTTGAAGACTCGCAGAACGCCATGGCCGCAATCGCCGGGATCGCGCGATAACCGCCTTCATCATTGTCCGAAATCATCATCGGCACGCTGTCAGAAAGATCCGAGCTTGGATCAAAATCATCCAGCTCTTTCATGGGCGCGTCGAGGTCTACCGCTTCTGGCTGTTCAATATCGTCTGGCTCTTCGTCCAGAACGGTTGCCAAAGCAGAATCGAAGTCGTCTTCGAACTCCATATCGAAATCGTCTTCAAAAAGAGCACTATCGTTCGACATTCTACTTCACTCCTTGTGCGTCTTCGCAGCCCTAGTTCACTGCAGACGAAATTGCCGTCGACTCGCCTGGTCCGCGGGTCGCTGCTGACGGTTGACCTTGCAGCCATAGTTCAAGCTGGAATTGCTGACGCGTGATCGAGCCATCTTCCAGCGCACGTCCGCCAAGCAAGTCAGCAGGTTCCGCGATCATGGCCGCCATATTGGCGCGAATGGCGCAGCCAAATGTCGCCGTTTCACTGTTAGAGACAGCGTTCGAAAGATCGATTTCTGCCAGTGTTGGACAGTCTGGCGCGATTGCTTTGTAGGTCTTGAAAGCCATGATGATGGGGGTTGAGCGTCGGCCAGAAGCGTCATACGCCGCGCCGAGCATCTGATTATAATCTATGCCGGTTTCCCAAGCGAATTCACGAATTTCTGAGACAGCGCCAACTGCCAATTGCGGGGCCTCCGCGCTTTTCGGCATGGAGATCACGAGCGGCCCGTGACCGACACTGGCATAAGTGTCCAAAAACGAGCGAACTTTCATGACTTCCGACGCGCGCAATTGAGTATCGCGCGCATCAAGCTGAACTTCGAGATATTCGCGATGTTCTTTGACGCCTATCTCATGGCGATCAAGCGGCGTACCATAGAAATCCGATACCGGAACTTCATGATGGCTTTCGCCTTTTGACTGGCATCCCGTGAGAACAAGGAGGCCACCAGCCAAGGCGCTGAAAACGAGTGTCTTTGCATGCATCATGATCGCACCTATTCCTCAATGAACCCGACTGGAGCGGAGTAATTCTCTTTCGATAGGCCTTTACCCGCGTCGGCGTACTGCTTGTTCAACTTACCGAAGAAGATTGTTCTCGGATCAGACGCATTCACGAAACCGTCGGCCGGGGTTCGCAGCTCGTCTTTCTTGGCCGGATCAACCAGATAAGGTGTCACGATCACAACCATTTCGGTTTCTTGGTTTTCAAAGTCGCGTGACTGAAACAAGGTGCCCAGAATTGGCAGTTTCTTGAGGCCAGGCAACTGGTCGAGGGTTTGTCGACTGCGTGACTGTATGAGACCCGCCAGCATTGTGGAGCCGCCTGATGGCAACTCGACGACACTCTCCGCGCGCCGGACGACCAAAGCCGGGATCGTGAGGCCTGGTACGCTGACCAATTGGCCATCGGAATTGACAGCAACGCCCGACACACCTTGGAAAGCGCCTTGATTTGAAAGTTCTGAAATCTCAGTCGAGATTTTCAGCGAAATACGGCCCTCAGAGAGCACGACAGGCGTGAAAGCCAGTCCGACACCATAAGGTTTAAACTCAACGGTCACACCATCCTCGTCAGATGCGACGGGCACAGGGAATTCACCACCGGCCAGGAAATTGGCGCTCTCGCCGGAAACAGCCATGATGTTCGGTTCCGCAAGCGTTCTGACGACGCCGATCCGTTCCAGCGCATCAATTGCAGCAGAGGCTCTCGATTGCGCGATGTCGCCGACGTAATTGTTCAGGGCGAACGAACCGTTCAGGCCACCCAATGCGGCCCCCTGGATGCCGAACGAATTGCTCGATTCAATCCCAAACACCTGTTGATACGGTGTCGTTGAAAACAGAGATGTTTCGCCAGTATTGACCGCCGCATCAATCCCGTCACCGGCGACGTCTGCGAACAAACTACCTTCGGTGACTCCTTCTAAGTCTCCCAGATTCAACGCGCCGCCCAGATTGATGCCAAGCTGCTTCACGACAGACCGCTGCATCTCGACAATGCGCACTTCCATCATGACCTGATCTTTGGCGCGAATGGTCAGCATGTTAATCGGCGTTATGTCGCCAGTGGGCAAATAAGCCTGCACCAGGCGCATGACTTGATCAGATTGAAGGAGATTGTCGACAATCCCCGACACAATCACATTTGTATTGGCACCTTCCACGGTTACGCGAGCGCCGGGAACGTAGCGTTTGATAATCTCGTTGATAGCAGTTGTATCTGCTGCAACCGAAATCTCGAGATTTAAGATCGGGCGTCCGCGGCTGTCGAAGATGAAAGCATTCGTCTGGCCAGGCTCGACGCCCCGGAAAATAATCCGCTTTGCGGTCTGAACGGTCGCATCCGCAATTTCAGGATTGGTGATAATCAGGTCAGCTGCCGGTCGATCCAGATCGACGATGACCGACTTATTAGCGCCCAGACTCAAAGTACGCGAAACCCCGGTCTCACCTGGCTCTAGCGTGCTGACGCCTAATGGGTTTTCCGTCGGATTGGTTTGCGCCGTCGCAACAACAGGCGCCAGGCATAAGCCAAGCGCCAACGTTGAGGCTGTTACTGCTTGCTGCAAGCGTTTCATCTAGCTGCCTCCGGCCTCGACTTTATTGCTGCGATAAATCATGACTTTTCGCCCGCCTGACTCGAGATCATTGAGAAGCAATGTATTGGCGAGCGCCTCTCCTTCATTGAAGCCAGCATCGGCTGCGCTTCGAAGCGTGAGCGAAATCGTGCCAGAGCGCACTGAATTGGCCAGCAACTCGGCATGAACCTGGGTGACTTCCAACGTCGCGGTCGACCCTGTCAGTGTCGGAATACCGTCAACGTCGCCGAACGTTTGATCGATTGCGATCACACGGGCATTTTCCATTATGGTCGATGTAATCAGTTGGTCTGGCAGATCATCGTCACCGACAAACTCAACCAGCTGGCTCAAGATGATATCGACGCGGTCATCCGGCAGAATGAATCCGGCCGAAGCCGATTCCGGAGAGATCTCTATCGTCATTGCGCGCTTGCCGGGGCTCAGCAGCGCCGCCATGAAACCGGTCTCGCCCTTTTGAACAATCTTCTGCGGCATCACTGGCTCGTCAGCATACATTGCCGAGCGGACCACGCTGCCTGTGAGAATTTCCATCGCATCTGGCGCAATCTCTTGCGTGTAATACGCTGGGTTGATGGTCGAGTCCGGCCAATTGGCCCATTTGAACTCGTCAGGTGTCAGTAGCGTACCAACGCGCAAATCGGTTTTCGCGACCAGGACCTTTTGTTGCGACACCTCAACTTCGACAATTTTTTCAACCGTCTCAGCCGGCGTTGAAACAACGGTCGGCTGTTGATTTGCCAAGTTCCGAACCAGGAACGCTGCCAGAACCGCTGCAACAAGCGCGACAGCTAAGATGATAAGCCGCATAGGTGACATGAAGGACGCCTTTTTTTCTACTTCGCTGCATTAAGAGCAGGGCTTCTATTGGCGAATATTTCACGCCGAAGCTAAAGCATGGTTAATTGAAACGTTGGATTTGGCTTAAGAATTCAGCAAGAAACGGAGACGCTGGGGCAGCAAACAAGGCGCCGGCAGCAATGGCGACGCCATACGGCACGCCCTTGCGATCTTCGAAGGTCGCAACGCCAAACCCCGGCGCAAATCCGGACGGCAATAATCCCCGCATGATCACGACGACAATTGTCAGAACGCCGCCCGCGAGAGCCGTCGCCACCAGGAATGGGGCTGCGCCGGCTGGTCCAAGCCAAAGCAAAACACCAGGAATAAACTTGGCATCCCCGCCGCCATATACACCTAAGAAGAAAAGCGCGACGGAAACCGCGAACGCAATCGCCCCAACCAGAACGTGCCAGCCCACTGTCTCCCA
>JBCCDZ010000092.1:0-10107 GCA_039030525.1 Pseudomonadota bacterium
AAAGATTGGCGGTCGTATCCAGATTGTCGATGCACTGGTGCGTCGCCGTGCAGCTGAAAAGGCGCTGTTTCTGAATATGCCCGGACGGACGCCCGTTGCCTCGTCACGCCTGTATCGCGCCATGCATGATTCCGAAGCCTTGCCGGCGCCACCACCACCGCGCGAGATTCTGGTTGAACACGCTTCTATACCGGTCGCTGAACTAGAGGACTTGCTGAGCGAGCCCAATGCCGACGAAGCCCCGGAAGCGCCGAAAGCCCCGGAGTCACCCGTACAGTCGGCCACTGAGGCCGCGGCAGAATCTGTTCGCGAACAAATGATCCGAATTCTGGGTGAGAATGGCGACAAGGTTTCGCCCGCGCCGCCACCAGCATCCACGGACGGTGCGACGCCAGAAGAAATCACCGCCGCCATTTCTGAATTGGCGGGCGAGATGAGTGGTACGCCGGTGCAAAAGTCGGTCTGGCCGGCGCAAGAAGACTTGCCCCCGCCGCCCGAGCTGGATCCGCAGATCGACCCGATTGATCATGGTGGCGAAATTCTGCAACCGATTGCCGAGGCGGACGTCATCGATGACCTCGAAGAAGTCGACGTTTCACCTGAGAGCATTGAACGCGCGGTGGAAAGAAACCACGCCAACGGCACAACAGCTCAATCTGGTGGATGGCTCGCTGCTTTGCCATTCGGGATTCTGGCCCTGATCGGGGCGGCCTTGAGCGGCTATGGGCTGGCCAGTCAGTTTGGCTTGATCCAATCCGGCCGGACAATTGAGGACACGATGGCGATTTACATGCCGCCATTCCTTATCTTGCTTGGTGTCTTTCTATTCGTGGCCATGGGGTATTATTTCTTCCGCAGCCTGAGCGTTGACGATTAGCCACATAATCAGACGTTGGCAGCAAGGGAACATACGGCTAAACCACGGCCATGATTCCGAATAGATATCCCACTTTGAACTTCGACCTTGGCGAAACTGCGGACATGATCCGCGATAGCGTGCAAGGATTTGCCCAAAACGAAATCGCGCCACTGGCGGCTGAAATTGACCGCACGGATGTGTTTCCGCGTCAGCTCATGCCGAAAATGGGGGCGCTTGGCTTACTCGGCATAACGGTCGAGGAAGAATGGGGCGGTACCGGGCTTGGTTATCTCGAACATGTCGTGGCGATGGAAGAGATATCCCGCGCGTCTGCCTCCGTTGGCCTGTCTTATGGCGCGCACTCCAATCTGTGTGTGAACCAGCTCAGACGCTGGGGGACTGACGATCAGAAGTCGCGTTATCTCGAAAAGCTGGTCACGGGCGAGCATCTTGGTGCTTTGGCCATGTCTGAAAGCGGCGCCGGCTCGGATGTGGTCGGGATGAAATTGCGGGCCGAGAAAAAGGGCGACCATTATGTCCTCAACGGCTCCAAGATGTGGATCACCAATTCTCCGGATGCTGACACATTGATCGTCTATGCCAAGACGGAGCCGGAGCAGAAATCGCGCGGCATCACCGCGTTTATCATCGAGCGCGGGTTTAAAGGATTCTCGGTGGCGCAAAAGCTCGACAAGCTGGGCATGCGTGGCTCTGAAACGGGCGAAATGGTGTTTGAAGATTGCGAAGTGCCGGCAGAGAATATTATGGGGCCGCTAAATGGCGGCGTCGAAGTGCTGATGAGCGGGCTCGACTATGAACGCGCCGTGCTGTCGGCCGGACCGACAGGCATTATGCAAGCCTGTATGGACGTCGTCGTGCCTTATGTGCATGACCGCAAACAGTTCGGCAAATCGATTGGCGAGTTCCAATTGGTGCAAGGCAAACTGGCGGATATGTATGTCCAGATGAATGCCGCCAAAGCCTATGTCTATGCGGTGGCGAAAGCCTGTGATCGCGGCGAGACCACGCGTAAGGACGCGGCGGGAGCGATCCTCTATGCGGCCGAGACAGCGACCAAGCTGGCGCTGGATGCCATTCAATTGCTCGGCGGCAATGGCTATATCAATGAATATCCGACCGGACGTTTGCTGCGCGATGCGAAACTATACGAGATCGGTGCAGGGACGAGCGAGATCCGACGCTTCCTGATCGGGCGGGAGCTGTTCGCGGAGACGAGTTGACCGGCCTGTAACTTTGTTACACTACTGCTCTTAAGGAGCTTGATGTGATGACCAGACCCATTTTCGCCTTCGCCATCGCGATTTATCTTATGGCGTCTGCGTGGGCCTCGTCAAGCTGGGCGCAATCAAGTGATGGACAGGATTGTCTTGTTGAAGAGGCGGAATATCTGTCGCTCGATTTCTGGACGTTTGATCAAGACCCAGTGCTTGGCTGGCGTTCGCTTCTTTCAGTTCCGGGATGCCAACTCGCCGCTGCAGATTTGGTCGCCAAATATCACCGCGCGCTTCGGGACCGCGGGCAGCCTGTTATTGTGGACCACCCGCAGGGAAAGCACACTTTGAGTGAAGACGGTGAGATCTTTCTCCTTTACTGGCACGAAGGCCAGTTGCGTGCTTTTGAAGGGCAGACACAAAGAGCGATTGAGCTGTTTCGTAAAAGCATAAAGCCAGATGCAAACGACCACTTTGGATGGAATGAATATGCACTGGCTTCGGTTGCGTTTCTTGAAAGTGATATTGAAGAACTCAAACGACAACGAGACTTGCTGGCGCCGAAGGATGGTGGGACAAAAATTAATCTGGGAGTGGTCGACGGTTTGATCGCTTGTTTCGGGCAGTCCTACGCTAATGCTTACGGATCTCGTGAATGCAATCGGCGGCCCACCGAGTGATTTCACAATTTCTATTGAGGCCTGGCGGGTTTTGTTAGCTGTGAGTTAATGCTGGTCGCGTCATACTAGGCCTTCAGGGACTCTCCCGCCAGTAACGCGTTTACGCTGGCTCCAGAATTGGAGCACGCATGCTTATTCGTTCGTTTTTCTGTTTTGCTGCAACGATCATATTCGCCTGTCACACACTTGCGCAATCACCGGCAGCGATCGATGAGGCCGAGACTCAGATTGGTGAAGACACCCAGCGCGAAGGCTCGCCTTATCCGTTTGAGCGAGAGCTGAACGATTGTATTCGAGAGGACGTGCTCAAGCGAGGTATTGGTGAGCCGTGTATCGACCTGGTAGATATTGAATGCCCGCAAGAGAGCCCTAGGCGCGGCGCACAAGATCTAATGTCCTGTTCGGACTATCAGACTGCCTATTGGAGTAAACGCCTGCAAGCGGCCGTTCGCGAAGTTTTGGCGGCATATGACGCGCAGGATGCTGAAAAACCAAGTGACCGAAAGCGGGGACCCCAACTTCAAGACGT
This sequence comes from Pseudomonadota bacterium, assembly GCA_039030525.1. Classification (GTDB taxonomy): domain Bacteria; phylum Pseudomonadota; class Alphaproteobacteria; order Caulobacterales; family Hyphomonadaceae; genus Henriciella. The sequence continues at coordinate 3,301 of JBCCDZ010000092.1, forward strand.
CCAGGCTAAATGGTCAGCCTGGCGCGACGCCAAGTGTCGTTTTGTCGTTATTGCAGACAATCACACAAATCACTGGCGGCACATGAGAGGCGTGAATTGTCGATATCAACTGACCGCGCTGCGGGCGCTTGAATTGGAAGCGTTGAAGCGCGTGCTGGTCCCGGACTGATCAGACCACGTTCAGCGTGCAGCACTTTTCTTTTAGATCGCTCTGTTTGAGCGCTGTCATCGCCGCCACATAGCCAGCTTCGACCGCCTTGTCATAAGCCTTCCAGTCGCGCAACTCGACATCCTTGAGTTCGGGTAGAACCAGCACATCGACCAGTTCACGACCGGCATTCGGGTTCACGCTGACCGTGCCTGAGCGCATCAATAAGCCCGCAATCGGCGGCGCCGCCGAAAAGCCATGCCGCGCGACCCAGCCGAAGAATCCTGGCGGATTGACAAAGTCTTCGGCTTTGAGGCCCTCCGGGGCGCGGGCGACGTCACATCCGACGACAAAGCCACGTTGCAATTCTCGCATAACATCAGCCGGGAAATTGTTCAGCACAGCGCCGTCGACCAGCACCTCACCTTCATCAACCACGGGCGGCAGAATGCCAGGCAAGGCAATTGTCGCGCGCAAGGCTTTGCGCAGCAGGCCCTGGCGGTGCACGCGATAAGCGCCGTCGGTCAGATTGGTCGACACTGCAAAAAATGGCATTTCCAGATCGCCAATCTCAGCCTCGCCAAAATGCTCTCTCAAGCGATTGTCGACGCGGTGACCTTTGACCATGCCAACAACGGGAATGTTCCAGTCACCCAGCGGATTGGTCTCAACAAAGCCTTTGCGAATGCGGCGTTCAATCTCATCATCATCCCAGCCCATGGCGACACATCCGGCCACGACCGCGCCCATAGAGGCGCCGCCCGCAAAATCGATCGGGATGCCGAGTTCGCGCAGCGCGCGGACCACGCCAATGTGCGCATAGGCACGGGCGCCGCCGCCTGAAAACACCACGCCAACGCTGCGTCCGGCAATGGTCCGGGCCAAGCGATCGCAATGATCGCCTTTGACCTGGTGCCAATGAAACACCCGCGCGGCGCCCGCAGCGCGCAGCCAGTCCGCTGGACGGCAGGCTTTGCGCTCAGCGCCATGGTGCAAGAGCAGAACGTCGACCAGTTTCAGCGATTGTGCAGGTGAGTTTTCTTCCGGGAAAAGCGGGTAGGACGGCTTGGCATCGGCCCGCGCGACGACCCAGATCCGGTCGGCCTGGCGCATCGACAAACGGTACCAGGCATTGTCGCCCATGGTCGAGATCAGGATGACGACATCATTTTCCTGCTCCAGCGTATCGAAGAAAGCGGACGGCTTTTCATCGCCTTCAACCTGTTCGACGATGCGGGATTTGACGCCGAGTTTTTTCAACGCGTCCTGCAGCGCTTCTGCGCGCAGGCCGAGGTCGATCGTCGGTGAAGTCGCGACCAGAGCAAAGACTTTTGGTGCGGTTCTGCGATTGCGCTGATTGCCTTCGCGCAGACGCGACAGGATCAACCGGATCATTGCATTGAGAATTTCCGGTTCAGCGGCGCTGAGCTTCTCAAAGCCTTTGCGGGAAATCTCGAGGATCTCACTATCGCGCAAGGCGTAGACGGATGAGGTATGCGGAACATTGTCAGGCGCACCATCGCCATCGATATCAATGCCGCCTTGAAACATGGCCATTTCACCGACCGGCTCGCCGGCGCGGATATGCCCCATGAATTCGCTGCGGCCATCTCGCATCGCTTTGAACGCGCCGAATGATCCAGACAGGACGAAAAAGATGGAATCCGACATTTCGCCAGACCGAAACAGCGGCCAGCCCGCGGGAACAGAGAACCAGCGGGCTTCCTTGCCAGCCGCCCGTAAGGCGCGGCGCGGCACGTCTTCCAGAAATTTGATCGATGCAAGGGCTGGGACGACGTCCAAACTCATGCCGCCAAATATAGCCATTTATATGGTCTCCGTCACTTTCGTACCATCACATGCAAAATATGGGGCAATTTCATGAAGGATTTGATGACATCGCTTCACAAGCCCGGGATGACATGGAGCGCGGGGCTCGTTAAGGCAAAAGAAAAAGGGTTCCGGGAGAGCAATTCATGCCCGTTTTTAAGTCAAAACTCGATGTCGCTGGTGAAGCCTATTCGGCCAATCGCCGTGCCATGGAAACACTGGTCGAAGAATTACATGACCGGACCGCTATGGCGGCTCAAGGTGGTTCCGAAAGAGCGCGAGAGCGACATGTGTCGCGCGGCAAGCTTTTGCCAAGGGAGCGGGTCGAAAAACTCCTCGACCCCGGCACGCCGTTTCTCGAACTCGGTGCGCTGGCGGCGTTCGACATGTATGATGACGAGGCCCCGGGCGCTGGCATCATTACGGGTATTGGCCGGGTCGAAGGCCGCGAGTGCGTGATCATTTGTAATGATGCCACCGTCAAAGGCGGCACGTACTATCCGATGACGGTGAAGAAGCACCTTCGGGCCCAGGAGGTCGCGCTCGAGAACCAGCTGCCCTGCATCTATCTGGTCGACAGTGGCGGCGCCAACCTGCCGCATCAATCGGAGATTTTTCCGGATCGCGAGCATTTTGGCCGCATCTTCTATAATCAGGCCAATATGAGTGCCAAAGGCATCCCGCAAATCGCGGCGGTGATGGGCTCCTGTACCGCTGGCGGCGCCTATGTCCCAGCCATGTCAGACGAGACGATTATTGTGCGCAAGCAAGGCACGATTTTCCTCGGCGGGCCGCCTTTGGTCAAAGCGGCGACCGGGGAAGTGATCTCGGCGGAAGATCTGGGCGGTGCTGACGTACATGCGCGCCAGTCGGGTGTCGCGGATCATTATGCGGCGAGCGATGACCATGCCCTGGCGATTGTTCGCTCCATTGTGCGTACCCTGCATGTGCCGAAGCCGGAGACAGTCGGTCTGTCGGACCCAGCCGATCCGCTTTACGATCCGGTTGAGCTGCGGGGTCTGGTGCCGCAGGATCTGCGCGAACCCTATGATGCGCGAGAGATCATTGCCCGCACGGTCGATGGCTCTGAATTCCATGAGTTCAAAAAACTCTATGGTGAGACACTGGTTTGCGGGTTTGCCAAGATATACGGCATGCCCGTCGCAATCCTTGCTAATAATGGCATTCTGTTCTCAGAGAGCGCGCAGAAAGCCGCGCACTTTATAGAACTGGCGGATCAGAGGCGCATTCCGCTTCTCTTCCTGCAGAATATTACAGGGTTCATGGTCGGCTCGAAATATGAAGCGGGCGGCATTGCCAAGGATGGCGCAAAAATGGTGACGGCTGTGGCGACCGCTTCCGTGCCCAAACTGACGCTGGTCACAGGCGGTTCATTCGGGGCCGGGAATTATGGCATGTGTGGCCGCGCCTATAGTCCGCGCTTCATGTTCATGTGGCCGAATGCCCGCATCTCTGTGATGGGAGGAGAGCAGGCCGCCTCGGTGCTCGCGACGGTCAAGCGTGACGGCATGGACCGACGCGGCGAAGATTGGCCTGTAGATGACGAGGAAGCCTTCAAACAATCGATTCGAGAGCTGTACGAGAAAGAGGGCTCGCCCTATTTCTCGACGGCGCGGATGTGGGATGATGGGATTATAGACCCAGCCGATACGCGCCGCGTGCTCGGTTTGGCATTGTCTGCAACCTTGAACGCGCCTTTTGCAGATCGCGGATTCGGTGTGTTCCGAATGTAATTCGGCGCGGTGTCAAAAACGTCATAAATTACAACTGTTTCAGCCTGCTCTGTGACGGAAATGCTGAGTCCGGTCTGGCGCTGTAATGAATGCAGGCGAGTCCGGTCTCTGTCAGGTTTGTCGTGAACTGAGATTTAGCCAGCTTTCTGAAAAGTCACGGGTTTTTTGTCGAAAGCTTAGGCAGCCTTGGACCTGCCACATGGTGTGGCGAGCTACGAAGGAGACCTTCAAATGACTCGAACTATTATTTTGGGTGTTATCTCGGTTTTTGCCATTGGCGCGACAGCCAGCGCAGGGGCCGACTTTGCGAAAGTGGACGTCAACGCTGACGGCTTCGTGTCAGAGACCGAGTTTGTGACTTGGAAAACCGCGTCTGGCGAACTGTCAGCGGCGGATGCCTTGATCAAATTCATCGAGATCGACGCTGATGCGAGCGGCATGATTTCCGAGGCGGAAATGGAAGCAGCGATGAACAGCAAAGAGGAAGAGGCCACAGACGATTCCCAGATGTAGCCCCTTCGGGGCAGCCTTTTCCTGTTCTGATCGGGCCCGCCTCGGCGGGCCCTTTTTTTGCGCATGGGCCGAGACGCAAGGGCGGTCTGTTGATGATTCAAAGATGGCTCGACTTTGTGGCGCACGTGATTACGCTCTCTGATTATCAAAACCATGGGGAGATGGGGAATGCGCGGGCTATGGATGATCGGTATTTTGACGCTGTTGGTCAGCGCGTGTTCAGAGCCGACGAAGAATGATGTCAGCCGCCTGGATACGCCTACGATAATCGTGGTTCAGGCAGATATCCGAACCGTCGATCCCGCGACCCCAACAGCGAGCGCCTTTGCGATTGCGGACGGCAAGTTTCTTGCGGTTGGAACCGATCAAGACATCCGAGCGCTTGCGACCGACAAAACAGAGATCATTGATGCTGGTGGCGCTACTGTTCTGCCAGGACTCATTGATGGGCACAGCCATTTGTTCATTGGTTTGCGCGTCATTCTGCACGTCGATCTATACGGTGATGCCGACAAACAATCCTGGCTCGATAAGATTGAAGAAAAAGCCAGCACGCTGCCACCGGGCGATTGGATATTGGGCGGCAGGTGGGACCACTCTCTCATTGGCGGCGAATTTCCGACAAAGGAAGACTTGGACCCGGTGACCCCAAATCATCCCGTCTTTTTGCAAGATGTCGATGGCCATTCCGGTTGGGCCAATTCACGCGCACTGGAGATGGCGGGCATAACGTCTGAAACCATAGCGCCAGACGGCGGCGAAATCGTACGCGACCCCGTCAGCGGCGAGCCAACGGGCGTATTATTGGAAACCGCGAAAACGCTGATCACGCAATCTGACGGCTATATCGAAGGCTCACAATTGAGCGATGAAGAACGACTGGATGCACTCGCGCAAGTCGTCGCCTATGCAAATAGTGTCGGGCTAACGAGCGTCCATGAAATGGCAAATGCTAAGGCGTTCGACGATTTCGGAGCCTTGCTCAAGAGCGACCGTTTGAGCCTGCGCATTTGGTACGGTTTCCGTGAATTGTCTGGCGTGGATGTTACTGAAGAAACCTTCCAATCGATCCGCACTCAAAAACTGGTTGACGTCGCTGCAATCGAGGAAACGTCTGTGCGAGGGCCGATGCTCGTCCCCGGTTATGTGAAGTATTGGATCGATGGCGTGCTTTCCAGTCGAACAGCCGTGTTGCTCGCGCCTTATTCAGACAAGCCGTCGGAACGCGGCCTACCGACCATGGTTGAAAGCGAAGTTCTGCGATTGGTCAGCGCCGCCAATGTAGCTGGTTTCCCGGTCGCAATACATGCCATTGGCGATGGCGCGGTACGAACCTCGCTAAATGTGTTTGCCCTGACTGAGAGCAATATTGAACTGCCGAATCGTGTCGAGCATATCGAAGTTTTGCACCCAGATGATCTCAGCCGGTTCGCCGCAGAGAATGTCGTAGCCTCTGTAAATCCGCATCATGCGACCACAACGTTCAACAATTATCTGACGGAACGGATTGGCGAAGAACGAGAAAACCTGGCCTATCCCTATGGCCGGTTGCAGGCGGCTGATGCGTCGCTCGTGCTTGGATCGGATTGGCCGACAGCGCCGATGGAGCCATTGGTCCAAATCTGGGCCGCCACTTTCCGTGAGAGTGCGCTCGGGCTCGGCGACGGTCCTTGGCATCCGGAAAACGCACTGACGTTTGACCAGGCGCTATTTGCGTATACTCAAGCCGGCGCGAACGCGGCGGGTTGGGGCGATGAACTCGGGTCAATCTCACCCGGGAAGTGGGCCGACTTCGTTATTCTGGACGGAACGCTTCAGACGCCATTGCAAGAAGACATTCAGGATATGAAGGTCCGAGCGACTTATATCGCAGGCGAAAGCGTCTTCACCAAACGCTGAGCTCAAAGGCAGCGCCGGTTCAGTCGCCGAGTTACGTCATCAAACTCCGGTCCATTAACAAACTGTAACTACAATTGTAACACGTTATGTAGTTACAAATGTAACGCGCCGCTTCTCACAGGGGCGCTGAATTCAACTGTTCCAGGGAGGGACTTCACATGAAACTCAAACTTGTAACCGGAGTTGCAGGGCTTTTTGCAGCAAGTGCGTTGGCTGTCGCCCATGCCGGATCACCGGCTGACTATTTCAACAAGATCGACGCTGATGCCAGCGGTATGATCACGCAGGCCGAATACGTCGCCTACAAGACGGCAGACGGCAAAGTATCCGCGGAAAAGGCGGGCGAGAAGTTCGCCAAACTCGCGGGTGATGACGGTGAGCTCTCCCTCGCCGAATTCGAAGGGGCGATGAAAGCCAAGTCGAAAGACGGCAAACACAAAAAAGATCGCACAACGTAACGCACTGTCTGATCCAGCCCCGAGAAACGCCTGCATTTTCCCCTGCGGGCGTTTCTTTTTGCCGCTTGTTCTGATTCCTGTGTCCGCGTAGAGAGAGACATGGGGACAAGCCGTCCGGTCCCAACCGCCCGTCTCGGCCGCCGCGTCGTAGGTCGTCTGGAGGAACGCCATCAGCGCGGCCTCGGGATCGGTCGCCGTCCGCACG
>JBCCDZ010000093.1:0-10093 GCA_039030525.1 Pseudomonadota bacterium
AACTTTTAAAAGATGCGCCCCTCATATTTTTTGACAAAGCTCTCAACCCCAAACTCCAGCACACGGTTGTGGTATAAGTCGACCATAGGGGCCATGTCGCGCTGAAGCGGGATAAAATCAAGTCTTTAAACGAAGGGCAGCACAGCCCAGACCCGCGCTAAGAGATAGCAAGCCCCAACCAGGCTCGCGCCCGCCAGCACGATGACAAAGCCGTCTCGTGCGGTGATCGCCAACCCAAACAGCAAAATGGCGAGGCTTGGGACAAATGGCCCGAACGGAACAAAGCCCAATGGAAAGGTGATCAACGCCGCCCCGGCGCATGCCAAGGCGACCAGTTGCGCAAAAGGGGCTTGCGTCAGAAAGGTCAAGCGGGGTTTCAAAAAACGATCCACTTGCGCGACGTATTTGTCGGCCGCCGCCACACCCATAATCATGTGCTTGCGCTGAAAACTGAATTCTAAAGCCTTTTTCGGAATCCAGGGGTATTTCCGCCCGAACACCATCTGAATCGTAAAAATCAGCGTCACGAAGGCGACGAGAAAATTTGCGCCCGGAATGATGGTCAGCGGGCTGATCGCAATAAAGCCTAACAATAACAAGACCGGGCCATAAGAGCGGCGGCCAACAGCGTTGAGCAAGTCGCCAACCGTCACGGTTTCGCCGTCGGTTTCACTGCAGAGCGATCGCAATAAGGTTCTCAGATTTCGGACTTGAGCCATGGCGCTGTCTAAGCCAAAAGCCTGGGGTCTGACAATTTGTTTGCGCGCAAAGGGCAGGGCGGGGGACCGGTATGCTCGATTTTCCCATGACACGTCAGCAAAATCCGAATTGCAGTCTAACGCGCTGGCCAATGCCAGTGCGGCCGATTTTCGCCGCGAATGAACGTCTCGCCAGTATCCTTATACAGCTCGATCAGTTCCGCATCGGCGGCGAGCAAGGCCGTCACCAGGCTGCGATTGTGCGAGACGATGACCGTTTGAGCGTCTTCGCTGGCATTGACGATCAAGCTCGCAAGCGCGGGGATAACAGAGCTGTGCAAGCTGGATTCCGGTTCGTTCAGGACGAGCAATGGCGGCGGACGAGGTGTCAGCAAAGCCGCTGCGAGCAGAATGAATCTGAGCGTACCATCAGACAGCTCAGCAATGCTGAGTGGACGCAACATGCCGCGCTGATGCATCACGAGTTGGAACAATTCGCCAGCTTTGAAGACTTCGAGGTGCGCACCCGGAAAGGCGAGATCAATCGCTGAATCGAGGGCGTCGCCATTGCCAATCTCGCGAATGGTTTGAATTGCCGCCGCAATATCAGATCCAGTCGGCGAAAGCGTTGTGGTGCGGGTGCCAATTTGCGGTTGTCGCGCCGGGGCACCCTCATCTGTGCGGATATGATCATAGAACCGCCAGCTTGCCAGTCGACGCCGCAAGACGGACAGCTCCCAAGGCGCATTTTCGCCGACCACTTCACGGATCATCGATTCATGCGCATTCAGACTGGACGTTAAGTTTACCGGTTTGTGGTTGTCATTCTTGACCCGAACGCCAGGGCCACGCCGATCGGCAACAATTTTAGAAGGTGTTGGCTTGTCGCCGAACCAGCAAACTTCACGCTTAATCTCTGGATCATCGCCGAACAAGGAGGTTGAGTCTTGCGGTGGTAAGCCCAGTTCGATGGCATAGCTCATCGCGTTGTCGGTAAAACCGAGTTTCAACGAAATCGGTTTCTTGCGGACAGTCCCTTGGATCGGAACAGAGCCATCCCGCATCGACTTGGAAATCTCTTCCGGCCCGGCCCAAAGCACGCTTCGGAAGCCACCTTCCCGCGCGATTGACGCAATAATGCGGTCATCAGCAATGTCTGCAAGCAGCCGCAAGGACTTATAGATGCTGGACTTTCCGGTTCCATTCTCGCCGGTTACGATGGTCAGCTGCCCAAGTGGTAGGACCACATCTCGTAGGGAACGATAGCCTGATATCGCAACTTTCGAGATCATTTCAGAGCCTTATGTGTTTTGATAAAACCCGGCGCAAATCAGTGAAGACTACAGGACGGTCCTTGCCTCATCTCAGTAAACCGAAGCCGCGCCGTAGCGTTGAATTTCACCGGTACCGGCGCTCAGATCGATGACATAGAGGCGATCATTCTCCCCTTTTTCAACAATCGGCGCACCGGGATCAGCCCCTAGTGCTTCAGCGAGGGCCGGGGTTGTGTTCGAATGCCCGACGACAAGGACATTCGATCCGGCCTTCGTTTTGAGCTGCGCCGCGAACGCCGGCAGGTCTGAAGCATCATAGATTTGTACGTCGAGTCCCAAGCGCTCCGCCAACGGTGCTGCGGTGCTGCGCGTGCGAGTGGTATCTGTCGACCAGATCGCAGCGATGTCTGCATCGATGAGGCGATCCGCCAAAGCCTCAGCGCGAACTTCGCCGTCCGGCGTGAGTTGCGGATCATTTGGATCGTCGACAATCATCTGGCTGTCTGCGGTCACCTTTTCGGCATGGCGAACCAGATAGGCCGTGCCGCTTTCACCGACAGGAAGGCTCTGACAGGCCGCGAGCAGAACGCCCAGCGCCGCCAGGAAAAATAAGTTTACACGCGCCGCCACGTCGTACCTCCTGCTCCATCCATAATCTCAATACCCTCATCTGCAAGTTCATCGCGAAGGCGATCGGCTTCAGCCCAGTCCTTGTCCGCGCGGGCCTGAATGCGGGCGGCGACCATGGCATCAATACGGGTATTCTCGTCGCTATCCCCGCCTTGTTCCCAATCCGCCGGCGTTCGAGTCAGCAGCCCGAGCAAGGCGCCCGCGGCAAGCAAGTCCGCCCGCGCCTCCGCCATGCCGGCGGCATCCTTGCGATCCGCCGCGCCATTCGCAGCGCCGGCAAGCCGGGACAATTCGGCCAACGCGATCGGTGTGTTGAGGTCATCACTCAGCGCGGCGCGGACGCCACGATCAGCGGCGACGCCGTCATCTGCATCCCAGACCCGGCGCAAGGCGCCATAGATTCGGTTCAGCGTAGCCTTCGCCTGTTCCAGCAAATCCGTGGTCCAGTCGAGTGGCGCGCGGTAATGACCCGACAGCATGGCGAAGCGAATAATCTCGCCATCCCAGTCGTTTAGCAGATCGTTCAGTAGAACAACATTGCCGAGCGACTTCGACATTTTTTCGCCCGCCATATCGAGGAAGCCATTATGCATCCAGTAATTGGCCATCGTGGCGCCATGGGCGCATTCTGATTGCGCGATTTCATTCTCATGATGCGGGAATTGCAGATCAATGCCGCCGCCATGAATGTCGATCGTCTTGCCAAGATGCTTAGCCGCCATGGCTGAACATTCGATATGCCAGCCGGGTCGGCCGCGGCCCCATTTGCTGTCCCAGATCGCATCCTCTGGCTCATCCGGCTTCGCGAATTTCCAGAGCGCAAAATCTGATGGATCGCGTTTGCCAAGATCGACATCAACCCGGGCCCCGGCCTGATTGTCGTCCAGCTTGCGTCTGGACAATTGGCCATAGTCCGACATTTGCGGCACGTTGAAGAAGACCCCCGCCTCGGTCGCATAGGCGAAGCCCTTGCGCTCCAGCGCTTCGATAATGTCTATCATCTCGCCGACATGTTCGGTCGCCCAAGGCACGATCGTTGGGGGTAGAGCGTTCACCGCGGCTGCATCTTCAGCATAGATGGCGGCATATTTCTGAGTGATGGATTCAATCGAGTCGCCTGTTTCAACGCTGGCGGCAATGATCTTGTCTTCGATATCAGTGACATTGCGCGCATAGACGACCGCTGCCTCGCCATACGCCGTTCGCAACAAACGGAACAATGTATCAAACACGATGACGGGTCTGAAATTGCCGATATGGGCGCGATTATACACCGTCGGTCCGCAGACATACATGGTCACCCGGGAAGGGTCCTGGGGTTTGAAAACGCGCTTTTCGCGCGATAGCGTGTCGTAAAGTCGGATGGTCATTTGAGCGCTCGGAAATGTCTGTGGATCGGATATGCGAAAACCGGCTAAGGGGGCGTTACCTTAGCCGCTCATACAAACACAACAGATCATCACAGCGCGCATGCCGATTTCCTTTGCTGCGTTGACTTACGCGTCCGCGCGGTGTTTGGCAACGCTGTTTAAAGCTCGCCCAAATCGATCACGATTTCGATTTCGATTTCGAATTCACCCGCTCGCGCCAGCCAATGTAGAGCGTCGAGACGACAATCACGGCCGCGCCGATCCAGACGCTGACCCCAGGGATTAGACGGAACACCCAGAAATCCGCAACCGCTGACATGGGCAGGCGCAGGTAATCGATCGGCGACAAGAAGGAGGCGTCGCCTATGCTCATCGCGTAGATGAAACAGAATTGCGAAACGAAGCCGAACGCGCTCATGGCGAAGATCAGCCCCCAATCCTGCCATGACACCTCGGTCCAGAACATGATCGCGAACGGCGCCAGCAAAATGGTCGAGAATACGTTGGCATAGAGCAATAACACCATGGCTGGCAGTTCGGCGCTCAGGAATTTGACCAGCACGATCGCTGCTGCGAGGCTAAACGCACTGATCAAGGCAACCAGGCTGCCAAGCTCAAACGCGTTGCCCGCAAAGGCTCCGGGTTGCCAAAAAAAGAAGATGCCCGGCATGACCATGATCAACACACCGAAAAAGCCCATGAAGAGTGCCGCCCAACGCTGTGGTCCGACAAATTCGCGCAGCACCAGCGCCGCCAGCAAGGTCACAAAAAGGGGCCGCGTAAAACTGATGGCATTGAATTGCGCCAGGGTCAGAGTGAAGAAGTCTGACACGGCAACAATGGCCAAGGTAAAGCCGAGTGTGCCGAACAGGCTTCTGACAATGAGCAAGCCCGGTCGCTTGGTTTTCATCGCCCCGAAGCCGAGCGCCGCGACGAATGGCACCGCCATCCACATGCCGAGAAACGCGCGCCAGAAGGCCAGAAAAACAGGGTGCACCTCGGCAGAGAGCAGCTTGTTGACCAGCAGATAGAAGGTAAACCCGACCCCCGACAGAACCATCAGAGCCGCACCGCGCAGGTTGCCGGAAAGCCGCGACGTGTTAACTGGCTCGTAACCCGAAGCTTCCTCCTTATCCGTCATGTCTCAATTCTCCGCCGCCGATATAGATGCCATAGACCGCTTGTGGCGGTCTGTTCCAGCCGATCATGTCTGGACCGGCTGGTCGGCCAGCGGTGAGACCCCGGAAGAGATCACACTTTACCGCACGCGTGCGCACTGGCGCCGCTTTCCGTTACGCAAGTCAAACGCGGATTTTGTCCTGTTCGATGACCAGGGCAATGAGGTCGCGCGATCCCCAACCTTGGACGCCTTGCTCGCGCAAGTTGAAGCGATTCCAGGCCTGACTGCTTAAACGCCTTGCCCGCTGCGCATCGCCTCGGCCATTTGCTCGGCCTGCTCTGGCGTGATGCCGAGGGCGTCGAGTAATGGCCCGCCAACATCCTCATTCCAGCTATGCGGCGGCCCAACGGTCATGCCGCCATCGACCAGGAATTCACCCCCTGTGATAAAGCCCGCTTCGGTCGAGCTTAGATAAGCCGCCATGCGGGCAATGTCCTGGCCATTTCCAGTCCGCCCGATCGGCTGCATCGCGCCGCCTGCCTGTGCCACCATTTCTGCCATCTGATCGGCTTGCTCGCGCGGCAGACCGAGTGAGGCGCCGAAGATCGAGGTGGCGATGAAGCCAGGTAAAATTGAGTTCACCCGTATCTTGTATTTGGCCAGTTCCGCCGCCGCCAGTTTGGAAAAATGCGCGACGGCTTTTTTGGCGACAGAATACGTCACCGGCGCATAGCCTGCGCACACGGCAGAGATGGAGGACGTGTTGACCACGCTGCCGCCGCCGCGGGCTTTCATATGCGGGACCGCGAAATGTGTTCCTGCAAAGACAGACTTGAGCAGCAAGTCCATGGTGAAGTCATAGCCTTCAAAATCCATCTCTTCGACGGTGCTCGATGTGCCACCGCTGCCCGCATTGTTCCAGAGGATATCGAGACCACCAAACGTATCGGCGGCAGACTGCATCAAGGCTTCGAGCGATTTGGGATCCATCACATCGCAATTTTGATAGGCCACTTTGTCGGCCCCAAATCGCTGCACCAAAGCGGCGCCTTTGTCGTCCTGAATGTCAGCAGCGACAACTTGCGCGCCAGCTTCAACAAACACCTCGACACCTGCCGCGCCAATGCCGCTGGCGGCGCCGGTGATGACGGCTACCTTGCCTGACAGATCTGCCATTTCTTCCTCCAATGCTATTTTTCGACATGGGGCGTGAACATGACGCCGGCGTCAAGATAGGCCCTCGCGTCAGTCGCACCCGTTCTGGCCTGCCGTTTCGGCTTGACTCTTCCCCCTTCATCCTGTTTTAGACGCCGCTTCAGGACGGGTCGGTGTGGTGCTGCCGTTGCAATCGCCTCTTACACACGGTTAGAGGCCAGCCCACGTCAAAAATTGAGGTATACTATGTCACGTCGTCATTCGGCGAAGTACAAGATCGATCGCCGTGTTGGCGAGAACATCTGGGGCCGCCCAAAATCCCCCGTCAATAAACGTCCAAACAAGCCAGGTCAGCACGGCCCGAACCGTCGCGGCAAAGTCTCTGACTTTGGTATGCAGCTGATGGCCAAGCAGAAACTCAAGTTTCACTATGGCGACATCACTGAAAAACAGTTCAAGGCGACCTTTGTTGAAGCCGCTCGTCGTAAAGGCAACACGGCAGAAATTCTGATCGGCCTGCTCGAGTCACGTCTCGACGCGTTTGTGTATCGTTCGAAATTCGTGCCGACGATTTTCGCGGCGCGTCAGTTCGTCAATCACGGTCACGTTACGGTCAATGGCACCAAAACCAATATTGGGTCTTTCCGCCTGAAGCCGGGCGATGTTGTCCAGGTTCGCGAAAAGTCTCGCAACATGGCCCTGGTGCTCGAAGCCCTGGGCTCGCCAGAGCGCGACTTGCCGGAATATATCGAAGTCGACCCTAAAGTGATGACGGCAACTTTCGTGCGCATGCCGGAATTGTCTGACGTTCCTTACCCGGTCCAGATGGAACCGGCTCAGGTGGTCGAATATTATTCTTCGTAAGCAGCAATCTGCTTGCACAAAAGATCAAGCCGCGCTGTCATGGCGTGGCTTTTTTCATGCTTACTTTCCGGAGGATAGAATTTGTCCCACCCCTCGATCAAAGGCGTCCGCGAGACCCTGATCGCTGCGCCCGGCAAGACATTCGATTTGTCCGCGCGCGACTCAGGCGACCGATCCCTCTTCCCCGACAAGAAAGAGGCGCGCGTCAGCCTCAAGAAAGACGCAGCAGCGATCAATGAGCTTCAGGATAAGCTCTACGCCAATCGCGACCGCGCCTTACTCGTCGTGCTGCAGGGCATGGATACAGCCGGCAAAAGCGGCGTGATCCGCAATGTCTTTGCTGATACCAGCCCGCTTGGCATGCAAGTGCGCGCCTTCAAGGCCCCCAGCAAGACTGAAATGGCGCATGATTATCTCTGGCGCATCCATGATGCTGTGCCGCGCAAAGGCCGGATCGGCATTTTTGACCGCTCGCATTATGAAGATGTTCTGGTCGTGAAAGTGCGTGAGTTCGCCCCGGCTGAAGCGATCGAACAGCGCTATGAGCAAATCAACGCGTTCGAGAAACACCTGTCAGAGAATGGCGTCAAAATTCTCAAATTCATGCTCAATGTTGGCTTTGACGAACAAGGCATTCGTCTGCGCGAACGCCTGACCGAGGAACATAAGTTCTGGAAGTTCAATCCGGGTGATCTTGCGGATCGCAAATTATGGCCGGATTTCATGGACGCTTATCAGACCGCGGTCACCCGTTGCTCAACCGAACACGCACCCTGGTACGTTGTACCAGCCGACAGTCGGACACGGCGCAATGCCATGATTGCCCGGATCGTGCGCGGCGCGCTTGAGGATATGAAGCTCGCCTGGCCCGACCCGGGCCATCGTTTGGAAGATTTCGACTTCGACTAGCCGCGGATCGACACTGAGCCGCCGCTCGATTTATCGCTTTCGACATCGGTTGGACCGCCATAGACATCCACATCACCGCCGCTCGACGCATCGGCGTCAACGCTGGCGGTTGTATGGATCGAAATGTCAGAGCCGCTTGAGGCCTGGGCGCGACCATTCTCACAAATCAGGTCTCGGGCTTCGATGTCAGAGCCCGACGAGGATTCCGCGCGAACCGTGACGCAAGTGCCTGATACAGACGCATCAGAGCCACTTGATGTCTCAATCGTGACGGTGCCGGCATCGACACCCGTAACGGTGACATCAGCGCCAGACGACACATCAACATAGACCGAGTCACCGGTCATGCCGCGACCCGCAACGTCCGAACCAGATGACGCCTCGATACTGGAAATGACCGGAGCGGTGACGGTGATGCCATAACGCTCTCGCTTGCGCCCCCAGCCCCAATTATTCTTGACGCGCTTGAGAACGAGCGTGTTGCCTTTGGTGACAACTTCAATGTCGCTGAAATCGCCATTGCGATTTTCGACGCTGATCGATTGCGCGCTTCCGGTTTCAAATGTGAGATCAAGCCCGGCCGAAATGTCGATGGCTGTGAAGTCGCCAACATCATAGGTGCGGGTTTCAGCACTGGCAGCACCAGCAAGACCCAGCGCGAGAAGGCTGGCAGCAGTAATAGTGCGGATCATGGAAGATTGCTCCGTTAAAAAAATGGTTTTGTGATCCTGAACGCATCGCTGGTGTACATATCGAAAAACAATAAGTCAACAGAGTTGACTACATTTGTGGTCTTTTAATCACTTTGACGGGCGAGGAGGCAGGAAAAAGGACGTGTGTGGGTCTTAGATGGGGCGAAATTAAGCCGCTGGAAAGAGTGTGAATATGTTAGCTGAAGCTATCAGCTAACGGGTGGATTGCAGCTTCTAACTGTCAATGAAATTAGGTTGGATGTCGGAAGCTTATAGCTTTCAGTGCCATCAATTATTAAGCGAAAAATGCCACCGTCATCACCAAGCGCGTTCAGCCAAGAAGCTGTGGGACTTATCAATATGGAGGGCAGACGACCACCTCCTCCAACTAGTTCACCAGAGAATGCGTCCCCGTCACTCGTCAATTCCATTGTCCATCGCACCGGTTCATCTCGTGAGATTTCGCGGACTCGATCCGCACCGCTAGGCATCACCGTGAGCCTAATTTTTTGTTCTGCCGCAGCGCAGTTGAATACGATAACTCCTGAAAAGTAATCAGTAAGATCAAGAGTGAAATGCACGTTTTGCGGCTTTGTTGAAATCCACTCTCCTGACAGCACTACTTGCTCCACGTCACCTTCTTGACGCTCTGCATGTGTCGTAGGGGATGCCAGCAGAATAGCGGAGAGAAATCCGATACTTTTATACATCGGCCCACATCTAAGTGTGTTGTGTTAGGGCGCAAGACAAAGAAATCTAAAACTCATCCTCAAGCCGTCCGATTCCCAACTTATCAGCTCGCTTTTTCGCAAGACCACCGAACGCCCATCGGAACATGAAGTAGTTTACGACGAGCATGACCACTAAGATTAAGGCGGTCACAAACAAAACTGTGGTGTCAAAACTCTGATCCAGTGCACCACCGAGCACGCCGATCAAAGTCAGCGGTATATTGACAATTACCGTAACCAAAATGCAGGCTCGACTGAGCCGCGTGATCTCTGGATCGGTTGGAACGCGGCGCTGCTTCTTGATAAATGCTTCGGTAACAAATTGCGCAGCGAGAAAGGGCAGTATCAAAGCGACGCCGGTCACACTGTTGGTGGAAAAAACTGCTCGTATCACAGCAATAATTACATATAGCAGCAGCAAGACTAGTCCGAAGCGAACATAGTATTTCATAAAGTTAGTTTTTGAGGCTTCGATATTGCTCATGTTTGTATCCAAATATTAGTGTCTGGGAGACTTTCTGTCGCTACATAATTCTGATTGCAGGACTGCCAAGACTGTTGGAAGGTGTACCCCCCGAGGCTGACACACAATAGATGTGCGAGCGACCGTTTTAGGGCGGTTTGCGACATTGGCTCAGCGGCTTAGTTGG